>NZ_BLKA01000008.1:0-46696 GCF_010306265.1 Weissella sagaensis
AGTATAACTCATTAATTTGTTTTGTTTAACAGAAGTTAAACGAATTTACTAGCGAATTGACTTCGCAAATGTTTTTGTTTCAAGCATAATGCTTGAAGACCCTACACATTTGTTCTATCGAAACGATATTCAGTTTTCAATGACCTACATTGCTGTCTCGCTGACAACTTAATCAGTATATCATCAAGCAAAACGCTTGTCAATAACTAATTTTAAGATTAAATAATCAATCCGTTGTGCGTCACAACTTAATCTATATTACAGTATACTTTTGTGAATGTCAATACTGTATTTTAGATATTTTTTGATGCTTTTTGAATTGATTTTTAAAATCTTTCCTCAAAGCCAACTTTTATATAATACGACCATACACAGCATAATGCAACCCCTAATTCACATTTTATATCATCTTATTTAAAAAAGAATTAGCATCAGAATAACGCAACGCAACAAACTACTCCTCAAAACCACTTTACTGATATGAAAAAGGACGACAATCTAACCATTATCCATGGTAGATTGTCGTCCTACTTAGACACAAAATCCTAATATAACACCTTTTGAAACATGTTTTTTTACATTCAGTTTGATTAACGCATCGTTGGGAACAACAAAACATCACGAATTGAATCAGCATCAGTTAGTAACATAACCAAACGATCAATTCCAATTCCCAATCCACCAGTAGGCGGCATACCGTATTCTAATGACTCAATAAAGTCTTCGTCAATACCTTCAGCTTCGTCATTACCAGCATCACGTTCAGCTGCTTGCGCTTCGAAACGTTCACGTTGATCAATTGGATCGTTTAACTCCGTAAATGCATTGGCATATTCACCACCTGAAATAAACAACTCAAAACGTTGTGCAAAACGTTTATCATCATCGCTTTTCTTAGCTAGTGGTGAAACTTCAACTGGGTGGCCATAAACAAAGGTTGGATCAATCAATGTTTCTTCAACAAAATCCTCAAAGAATTCATTAATAATATGTCCAACACCCCAGTATTGTTCATATTTAACCCCTTTTTCGTCTGCAATTGCACGAGCTTGTTCAAGGGAATAATCTTGCCAGAAATCAACACCAGTCTTCTCTTTGATCAAATCAACCATATGCTTACGAGCAAAAGGCTTTGCCAAATCAATATTTGTTCCCTGATAAGTAATCATCATATCATCAGCCACCACTTTTGCAGCTGCTTTAAAGATGTTTTCTGTTTCAGTCATTACATCGCCCAAGTCCCAAAATGCTGCATATGACTCCATAACAGTAAATTCAGGGTTGTGTTTTGGATCCATTCCTTCATTTCTGAAGACACGACCAATTTCATATACACGTTCCATACCACCAACGATTAGGCGCTTTAAGTGTAGCTCTAAAGCAATACGCATGTATAAATCAATATTCAAAGCATTATGATGCGTGATGAACGGACGTGCAGCAGCACCACCAGCAGCATTTTGCAACATTGGTGTCTCAACTTCCGTAAAACCATCCCCATCCATGTAGGCACGAATAGCTGAAATAATCTTTGAACGTTTTTGGAAACGCTCAAATGAATCATCGTTTGCAATCAAATCCAAATAACGTTGACGATATTTCGTCTCAACGTCAGTTAAACCATGGAATTTGTCAGGCAATGGACGCAAAGCTTTTGACAAGTGAACAATTTCAGTCACGCTCAATGATAACTCACCAGCACGTGTCTTAATCATTGTGCCTTTAAAGCCAAGCCAGTCACCCAAATCAGACTTCTTAAACCAATCATATACTTCTTCACCAACTATTGGCTTTTGAACGAATACTTGAATACGTCCAGAACGATCCTTAATATCAGCAAAACTGATTTTACCTGAACGACGCTTAGTCATCATTCGTCCAGCAATCGTTACTTCATTTGCTTGTGCTTCCAAATCTTCGCCTGAAACATCATCATACAATGCATGTAATTCTGATGCCATATGTGTCCGATCAAAACGGTGACCAAATGGATCGATGCCTGCTTCGCGCAGTTCGGTCATTTTTTCACGACGCTTGATCATTTGGTCATTTAATGACACTTGTTGATCAGCCATTCTTCTATCCCTGCCTCATTTTTCATTAATTAATTCGTAATTGGTTTCTACCATACATATCTATAAGTTTGCCAATATTCAACACATTTTGCAAGTCCGAACTGCTACTTTTTATAAACCACTTGCATCTTTACTTGCAATAATTGCTTGCAATTGCGTTTCATCAAAATTGATAACTTTGCCAGTAAAACGATCAACAATTTCAACACCATGATCTTCAGCCAAAATTGCTTGCAATTCACTTAACGGTAACGTCGCTAGCATACGTGCATACTCATGTCTAGTAATCGCTGGATACAATGACACTTCAGTTGTGGTCAAAACCTGCAATTCTTCAGCACCAAATAAGTTTTGTAATAAATCACTTGGCGTGTACCCTTCCATCATTTGAGTTGAAATAGCTGGAAAATTTGCTAAGCGGGTTTCTAATTGTTCAATATCTTCATTTGTGGCATCTGGTAGCGTTGATACCATAAAACCACCAGCTGTCACAACACTACCATCTGGATCAACTAATACAGAAACTGCAACCGCTGACGGAATTTGTTCTGACTTGGCCATATAATAAGTTAAATCGTCTCCAATTTCACCTGTTGCCAAAGCAACTTTACCTGTGAAAGGTTCATTGGTCCCGTAGTCCTTTGTGACTGTCAAAAAGCCGTCCACACCAACTGCAGTTGCAACATCAGGTTGTTGCTTAACGTTTAATGGCAACGTCACTTGCGGATTGGTTACATAACCACGAACTTCTCCTTGTGCTGATGATTCAACAACAATTTTACCAGCAGGGCCTTGACCATCAATACTAACTGCTAAACGTTCTTCTCCTTTAAGAATTGCGTTTGACATCATCAAAGAACCAATTAATGCACGTCCTAAGATTGTTGTGCCAAGTTGTGTCGCATCATGAAATGTTGCGACTTCTTTTATCATCTCAGTTGCATCAATTGCAATTGCACGAAACTTACCATCTGTCGTAATCGCACGTACTAATTTATCTGCCATAATATCTTTCCTTTTCCTATTTGTTTCCCGTTATCAAGTGTAACACAGAGTATATAAAAAAAGAGCCTAGGGAGCAGCTCCCTAAACTCTTTTAGTTTATTAAACATTAAGCTTTATCGTCATCATCTGACGTTGTCGTTTCTTCTGATGAAGCTGCTGCTTCATCTTCTGTTAGCTTGTCATTTGCTGCTTGCTTTGCTTGCTCGTATGACATTGGTGTACCATCATTTTTTTTTGCTTCGTTCTCATTTTCTGGCATTTTACCAGTGTTGAACAAGCTCAAAATTTGCTTTTCATCCAATGTTTCATATTCTAACAATGCTTGTGCAATTGCTTCATGACGATCCTTATAACGTAGAATAATGTCACATGCTGTTTCATACCCTTGCGTTGTAATGTGTCGAACTTCTTCATCAATTAGGCGCGACGTTGTATCTGAATATAATGGTTGACCATATTGTGGGCCATTATCCTTCTCCAACTGAACCATTCCTAATTTATCAGACATACCATATTGCGTTACCATCGCACGTGCAATACCAGTAGCCTGCTCAAAGTCGTTTGATGCCCCTGAAGATTGTTGATTGAATAGCAATACTTCAGCAGCACGACCACCCATCAAACCAGCAACTTGATCCATAGCATCAGTCTTGCTCATCAACATTTGGTCTTCACGTGGTAGCATAATTGCGTATCCGCCGGCACGACCACGAGGCACAATCGTTACCTTATGAACAACACGTGCTTCATTTAAGACAAGACCAACAATAGCGTGTCCTGCTTCGTGGTACGCAACAGTATTACGTTCCTTAGCTGAAATCACACGATCCTTCTTAGCAGGTCCTGCAATCACACGATCTTCAGCCTCATCCAAGTCCTTAGCTGTAATCGTATTACTATTACGACGTGCAGCTAACAAAGCTGATTCATTCAACAAGTTTTCCAAATCAGCTCCAACGAATCCTGGAGTCTGCTTAGCAATTTCTTTCAAATCAACACTTGAGTCTAATGGCTTATTCTTAGCATGAACCTTTAAGATAGCTTCACGACCCTTAACGTCAGGACGGCCAACCAAAATCTTTCGATCAAAACGACCAGGACGAAGCAAGGCAGGGTCCAAAACGTCAGAACGGTTGGTAGCCGCCATCACAATAACCCCTTCGTTACCTTCGAATCCATCCATTTCAACCAACATTTGGTTCAGCGTTTGCTCACGTTCGTCGTGACCACCACCCATACCGTTACCACGTTGACGTCCAACTGCATCAATTTCATCAATAAAGATAATTGATGGTGCAGACTTTTTAGCGTTTTCAAACAAGTCACGAACACGACTTGCCCCAACACCAACGAACATTTCAACGAAGTCTGATCCAGAAATTGAATAGAATGGCACACCAGCTTCACCGGCAACGGCTTTGGCTAGCAAAGTCTTACCAGTTCCGGGAGGTCCCTCTAGTAGAACACCCGACGGGATACGGGCACCTAACTTCAAGAATTTCTTAGGATCTTTCAAAAATTCAACAACTTCGACCAATTCTTGCTTTTCTTCTTCAGCGCCAGCAACGTCGCCAAAACGCTTCTTGTTTTCTGATGGGTCAGCAGCCTTAGCTTTTGATTTTCCCATACCCATCATGTTACCACGACCACCTTGACCGCCTTGATTCATACCACCCATCATTAGGTAGAATAATCCGACCATCAAAAGTAATGGCAACATGGTTACTGCAAGTGTACCCCAGAAATTAGAAGGTTGTGGTTTTGTCGTTACGTCTGTCTTTGAAGCATCTGCAGCCTTTTGGACATCAGCAACAATATTATCGCTCCCAACCAACTTGGTTTCAAAAGAATTAGCTTTCTTTGAACTACCACCTAATAGTGAAGTAAATGCATCATTGTTAGCATCTTTATCAGATTGTGCTTTTTTGTATTCACCCTTAATGTCATAGACACCATCGCCAGGTTGAATCGTGACTTTATCAATCTTTTTGTCACGCAATTCCGTCATGAATGTTGACGTAGAAATAGTCTTTGTATTTGAAGTCTGCGTGGGCCCAGCTACCCAATAAATCAAACCCATAATACCTAGGACTACAATTACGTAAAACAAACTATTTCGGACAAAATTTCCGTTTCGTTGGTTTTTCATCAATTCCTCCCAAGAACAGGTAGTAATAGCAGTTACTACCTCATATAATGTACTAGCTTAATGATTTGGTGTGATGTCTACCGTGTCAACCATATCAGCATGTTGTGGATCATAAACTTCACGTTTCAAAACGCCCACATATGGTAGATTACGATATAGTTGCTTGTAATCAAGCCCATATCCTACCACAAAGGCTTTTGGTACATCAAAGCCAACATAGTCAACCGTTGCTTCCACAACGCGACCATCTTTTTTGTCCAACAAACTAGCCGTTTTTACTGATTTTGCACCACGGTCTTTTAATAACTCAACCATAAACTTTAATGATCGACCAGTATCAACGATATCCTCCATGATAATAATATCACGACCTGCAATATCAGTTTGTAAATCTGTTACCAAATCAACACTTCCTGATGAGGCGATACCACCGTTATAACTAGAAACATCGATGAATTCAACTTCTGCATATTGCATATGTCTCATAACATCAACGGTCCACAAAACAGCACCTTTAAGTACTGATAGAATAATCGGCGTTTGACCTTCGTAGTCAGCAGCTAATTGCTCACCTACTCGTTTTGCAGCTTTTGCAATTTCTGCTTCGCTATACAATACCCGTTCGATATCATTATTCATATCTGGTTGGTTCATGTTTTGTTAATCTCCTAAATCTTGATTCCCCTACTGTTACATAACTTTAAGAATAACATGTTTAGCCTTAAATGTTTAGTCAATAACCAATAATTTTACCCTTTTAATAATTGTAAATTTTCATGACTTCTAACAAGTAGGTTATTACCCTGTAAATGAACTGTTCCGGTTGCAATATTTTTATTTTTCATTAATTGCACCGCCTGCTCTAATTGACGATTTTTTACATCTAATATTTGATACTTTTGCAACCACTTTTGTAACACTAACACCAATTGAGACGTTGGCAATTCCCAGTCTAAATGACCTTGCTCTAAATCAGCTACGTATTGTGTGATTTGCGGAGCAGCCAATGCTTGTAATGCCGCTAGTTCCTCAGCAAAATCAATAATATGTGGCATTGCTTGTTGATTAATCTGTTGTAAATCAGGAATGATGGCATGTCGTAATCGATTACGCGCATATTTTTGATCATCATTAGTGTAATCATCAATCCATTCTTGCACAGGCTCTTTAACCAAACCTTGTAATTCTACTTTTGAAAGATCTAAAAACGGTCTCACCAATTGTAAATGATTCGTTAGCGTTTGTTTAGCAGGCATCCCCGTAAGTTGATCCAAACGACTACCACGCGCTAACTTATATAAAATCGTCTCAGCCTGGTCATCACGATGATGTGCCGTGACAATCATATTGGCCTTAATTTTATTGGCGACCGTAAACATGGTTTGATAGCGTCTATCGCGTGCTTGTTCTTCAACAGAGATCGTTGGCACTTCATCCCAATTGATTCTTTCTATTGCCCGCACTACTAAATTGGGCGTATTGGATAACACGCGTCGTACAAAGGTTTCTTCTTGCATCGCATCTTGTCTTAGTTGATGGTTAATATAAATAGCACTGACTTTAGGTTGAATATCTTGAGGTAAATCGCCTTCTGTCAACCACCGTAGTAACCGTAACGAATCTTGTCCACCTGACACGGCTACTAACACATGATCATTGGCGTTAAATAATTGTTGTTCACGAATTTTACGGATCAAATTAGCTCGCAAAACTTTTGGTTTCATACGATATACTCCATTATCTTTACTTGATTAGTCTTATTATATGACAAAATCTACCAGCATATAAAAAACAGACTTACGCTAGTATGTAAGTCTGCTGATCATTAATATCGTTAATTTGGCATATTGAACACAATTTCATTATCTTTTGTGTACATATATTTTTCACGGATTAATTTTTGCAAATAACTATCATCATGCAAATCTTGCACTTCTTGTTTTAGATCCGCATTATTTTGCTTAGCGTTAATCAAAGCTTTATTAGTCTGTTGTAATCCAGCTGAGGCATTTGTATATTTGGTTTGTTGACCATATAAATTAATCATCGCCAATACGGTAATAATTAACATCGCAATTACAGCAATGCCTCGACGTCGCCAGTGAATCCATCGACTATATTGCTCTTGGCGCATTTGAAAATGCATATGTTGTTTTCCGGCAGTATTTAACGGCTCAATATTTGATTGTTTTCTAACTTTTCTCATATCATCAGCCTCCCAAAAACAACACAAAAGTAATCTCCGATCACTCTAACTTTAACGCTAAACTTAAATATTCTTAACTCTCATTAACGTTTCTTAATGATTTTATATAAAAACATAACAGAGCGTTACGTTATTTACTATTATTACTAAAATCTTGTGCATATGTCTCAGAAACGATTCGATACATATGTTCTGCTTCATCTTTTTTCGTTGTTTCAACAATTCGTTCAATTTCAATGGTTGTCGTTTTATTTCCAAAACGAATCGTTAATTCATCGCCACTTTTAACATCACTAGATGACTTGGCTGTTTTGCCATTAATATCAATCCGTCCTTGGTCTGCAATATCTTTCGCTACTGATCGACGTTTAATCAAACGTGCTACTTTTAAGTATTTATCTAATCGCATTATTTGTTTCTTCTTTCCAAAAAATTATATATTTTATATCCTTTAGGCAAAGCATACCACTCTGCTACTGATAGTAATCGTAATCGCCATAGCATTATGATAAATACTATTATACCAATTAATATAGCAATAATCAGGATTATTAAACTGGCTAAACGCGATGATCCTATAAAAATGTCACTAATTTTGCACCATCCACCAGCACTGACTAACACACCAAGCAAAGTTATCATAAACTTCAACCACCAGTATGGTGCATGCCATTGTTGCCACACCGTTTTAGGTAAACGATGCATCACAATATATAACATTGGCAATAACGATAGCATCGTGGCCCATGAAGCACCGATGATGCCATATTTTGGTACTAACCAGATATTCAACCCGTATTTAATAACCATCGTTAAAATAATTAACCAGCTTATTCCTCGTGTTTTATTTAAACTTTGTAAAACACTTGTACCAATTAAAATTAAGGTGGCTGGTATGACAGTTAATACAAATACAATCAAGGCATGACTACCTTCACGTGTACTAAACAATACTTGATTAACAACCGGCATCACTGCCATTAACCCACACGTTGCTACTCCTGATAATATCAGCGATAAGCGAAACATCATTTGAAAATCATTAACAAATTCTTTTTGTTCATGATGGACAACATGATTTCGTAAAACTGGTAACAATGAAGTACTAATCGCTGTTGCTAAAACCATCCCCAATTGCACCAGTGGTTGGCCACGATCATATACACCCTTAGCATATTCAGCTGCTTGCGTACTTAGACCATGAATTTCTAATAATCCTTTAGTTGAAAATGAATCTACTAGCTGTAATAGCACCAATAATCCGGCTAACATAGCCAATAAATTGCCTTCATTCCAAAGGCGACGAAAAATTCTAAACCAGCCAATTGATTTATCTTTTTTAACAGATTTTGTAATCGGGGTCCGCCAAATTGATTTCACAATATTCGTCATATACAACGTTGCAGCAGCAGCAGCAACAGCAGCGGCAGCCATCGCCCAGGTACCGATTGTGTAGACAGACCATTTAGCCGAAACACCATACCACGCAATCGCAATAATAATTGCCACGCGTGCAATTTGTTCAATAATTTGTGAAATTGCTGTGGGCATCATATTAAGTTGCCCTTGTGCAAAGCCACGGCCAACTGCCAAAAATGGCATAAACCAAAACATCCACGCGACCGCTTTGACAACTGGCGTCAATTTTAAATTGCCACCCATTCCCAATGCTAATATTGGTGCCCCACCATAAACCAAAATAAATAACCCACAACTAATGAACAGCAACCACCAAAACAACCGCCTAGCAACTAATTGTTGATGTGCTTCATCAGGTTGTTCAGTAATGATTTTTGAAATAAATACTGGCCAACCACTTAAGGCTAACACGACGCCAATACCATAAATAGGATAGACCTGTTGGTACACATAAAAACCAGTATTACCAACTAAATTCTGAAATGGAATACGATATACAGCACTCAATAACTTCGCACTCATTCCTGCTAAGGTTAAAATACCAGCGCCTACCATTAAATTTTGACCACTTTTACGCATATGCTCAGTCCTTTTTTGGTAATAATGCCGTCAAAAACTGCATTAAGTTTTCTAACCAATCATCGTCTGTTTGCTTAGGCTGAATTGCCATGGCAAATAAAACGGGTTCATTTACTTTAATTTGTCCGCGTGTTTTCGTCAAGGCACTCGCCTGTTTAACTTGTTGTGCTGTAACCGTTGCCTCTTGAGAAAAATTAATCATCACCAATTCTGGTTGATTAATCGTTCGTTTGATTTGCTTAATACCTAGCTGATCAGCTAGCGCCTTTAGCTTAGATACTTCTAACAAGCGACTAGCCGCTGCCGGTATATCACCAAAACGATCAACTAAATCATCTGTAATTTCTGCAAACTGTTCCGCTTTGTTTGCCTTACGAATACGTTGATATAAATCAATTTTTTGTGGGCCATCAGCAACATAACTTGATGGCAAATATGCTTCAACCTGCAAATCCAACTCTGAATCCACTTGTTTAACCTGTTTACCTTGTTTTGCAGCCACCGCTTCTTGAAGCATTTGCGTATATAAATCATACCCCACAGTATTAATGAAACCGTGTTGTGATTGTCCCAACAAATCGCCCGCACCACGAATTGATAAATCACGCATCGCAATTTTGAACCCAGAACCTAATTCTGTAAAATCGCGAATAGCTGTTAATCGCTTTTCGCTTTCTTCATTCAAAGAACGCGTTCCTGGATACGTAAAGTAGGCATAGGCCACATTATGTGAACGTCCCACACGACCACGCAACTGATAAAGTTGTGATAAGCCCATGTAATCAGCATTTTCAACAAATAACGTATTAGCGTTTGGAATATCCACACCCGTTTCAATAATAGTTGTCGTAACTAAGACGTCATACTCACCATTAATAAAATCGACCAGAATACCCTCCATCTGGGCTTCCGTCATTTGCCCGTGAATATAGGCAACTCGGGCCTCCGGAACCAAACTTTGAATCATCCCGGCGACCTTTTCAATATCAGCGACACGATTATGCAAATAGAATGTTTGACCACCTCGGGCCATTTCTCGTTCAACAGCATTTGCAATAACGCGACCATTTTGTTCCATAACATACGTTTGAATTGGGTAACGATTAGCTGGCGGTGTTTCAATTACCGACAGGTCTCGCACACCAACCATGGCCATATTTAATGTTCTTGGAATTGGCGTCGCAGTTAACGTCAAAACATCGACATTTGTTTGTAAGCTTTTAAGGCGCTCTTTATGTTTAACCCCAAAGCGCTGTTCTTCGTCGATAATTAACAGCCCAAGATCACCAAAAACCACATCTTTAGCCAACAAACTATGTGTCCCAATGACAATATCAATGGTGTGATTTTTTAAACCAGCTTTGATTTCTTTCTTTTGCTTAGGCGTTTGAAAACGCGACATCCCCGCAATTTTTAAATCAGTACCTTCAAAACGATTAATAAATGACTCATAATGTTGCTGTGCCAAAATAGTCGTTGGTACCAACATCGCAACCTGTTTACCTTCATGTGCCGCTTTAAAAGCAGCTCGCATCGCAACTTCAGTTTTCCCAAACCCAACATCGCCAACCAATAAACGATCCATTGGTCGCACCTTTTCCATATCAGCTTTGATCTCTTTTATAGACCGAATTTGATCTGGTGTTTCAGGATAAGGAAACGCCTCTTCAAAATTATGCATGGCATCGTCATCGGGGGCAAAAGCATAACCTTTTTTAATTTCGCGTTCTGCATATAATGCCAATAAATCGTCTGCAATATCTTCAACTTTTTTAGCAACTTTAGCCTTTGCCCGTTGCCACTCAGGGCCACCCATCTTATTAATCTTGGGGGCTTTTTCAGCAGCACCAACATACTTTTGCACTAAATCTAACTGTGTAACCGGAATAAACAACTTTGCATCTTTTTGATAACCAATCGTAATATAATCTTGTTTAACACCACGATTTTCAATCGTCTGCATCCCTTCATAGATACCAATACCATGATTAACATGCACAACGTAATCACCCGGCTTTAACTCATTGTAACTCTTAATCCGTTCTGCATTTGATAACGTTTGTCGTTTCGGCGCTCGTTTACGTACTTGTTGAAATAATTCTTTTTCGGTTAAAACAACCAACTTTTGCATTGGTAGCTCAAAACCTGCACTCAAGGGTAATGTTGTTAATTGTGTTCGACCATCTGTTAGACCATCAACAGCTACCTGATTAATTTTGACACCAAAATCATTTAATGTCTGAACTAATTTAACTTGACGCTCAGTTGAATTGGTAAGGAAAACAATCGTCATATTTTGCTTTTGCCAACGATCAACCTCACCCTTTAACAGTGGCATTTGCCCAAAAAATTGTTGTGTTGGGCGAACGGTCACATTTGTTAAACTGGTTTGTCGTAACTGCCCAATGCCTCGTTGTAATGGTGATAACACTAAACTGGTTTGCTGAATATCGCGAGCCTGATCGGTTAGAGTCCAACCAAAATCATCAACTGGTAATGCTTGCTGCTTTGATAATTTATCTGCCCACCAATTGGTGTCATCTAAGCGCATTTGGGCAGCATTTTCCACAGCGCGTGGGTAATCATCAAATACCGCAACCCCATTTTCTGGTAGATAGTCAAATAAACTGACTGCATCTGGATACAAAAAATGTAGATAGGCACGAATATCCGGCAATAATTGACCATCAGCTAAAGTAGTTAGCAATGGTGTCATCGCCTCCGTTAAGTGACGTTTATCGGCCCCTTCCAATGAATCACGATATTTCGTCATCGCTAACTCAAGACGCGTTTTAGCTTGTCCACGTTCTTCATCATCAATGATCAAATCGGTTGCTGGTAAAATAGTTAAACTATCCAAATTATCAATACTGCGCTGTGTTTCCGCATCAAAAGAACGCATTGAATCTAGTTGCGTATCAAAAAAATCCAACCGGATTGGATTACCAACATCTAATGGGTAAACATCAATAATTGATCCACGAATTGCAAATTCACCCGGTTGCTCAACTGTAGAATTTCGATGATATCCCATTTGATGTAATTGCATTTCTAATTGATTTAGTTCATATTCATGATCAAAGTCAATCGTGATTTGTGCCTTTTTAAATGCATCAACCGTTGGCAAATAACGTTGTGCACCTGCAATGCCCGTCACCACTACTGCTTGCGGATCCGTCAATAGTAATTGCATGGCCTGAACACGGGCTAGGCGAGTATCTAGGGATGTCACTGATAATTCTGCAGCGATACTTTCTTCTGCTGGAAATGATCGGACATGCTCATCACCTAGTAGCGCTTGTAAATCTTCGGTCAATTGATCAGCATGAAATTGACTATCTGACACAATCACCATTGGTTGCTGCGTTTTCTTTTGTAGCGCAGCCAAATAAACCGTTCGTGCTGTCCCCGAAATACCCGTCATTAAATGACGACCACCGTGCTTCAGCCCAGTTGCTAATTGCTGTAAGTCTTTATCTTGTTGTAAAAATTCCGTTAACTCCATAACGCCTATTTATCCTTTTAATTAAACTGATTCATCAAGATTGGCATTTCTTTACCAGCAGCAAATCCTTCGAAAATTTCAACTGCTTGATCTAGTCCTGACAACAAATCGGGTTGCTCATCCTGACCAAAATGTCCTAATACATAATCCACCACTGCTTGATGAACATGCGCTGGATGACCAATACCAAACTTTAGACGATTAAATTTTTGTGTCCCTAATTGATTTGCAATACTTTTAATCCCGTTGTGTCCACCGGCAGAGCCTTTTTGACGTAAACGTAGTCGACCTAGATCCATGTCCATATCATCTTGAACAACCAATAAATCAGCTAAATCTAACTTATAGTAATCAACTAATGGACGAACAGCATCTCCAGAATCATTCATATAGGTCGTTGGTTTTACTAATAAAACTTTTTCATTATTAATCCGTACATCTGCCACAAATGCATGATGTTGGCCGTCTTGCTTAAATGTTGCTTGGTACTTATCTGCCAAGACATCCACCGTCATAAAGCCAATATTGTGACGTGTTTTATCATATTCTTTACCAATATTACCCAAACCAACAATCATCTTCATTTTGCTTTTAACCTCACTGTTTCATTTTAACTAACGCACGAAATGGGTCGAGGCTGATTTAGCCCCCACCCAAATACGTTATTTATTTTTACTTAATGACTATAAATTTTAACCCAAATCACGCCATTTTGATAGTCTTAACTATTTTACTTGTTGGCATGATAACTATCAAAGAACTGCAATTGATTATGATCTTGGAATTCTTTCCCTAATTGTAACAACAATTGATCCTGTCCCTTATCTGCTTCAAATTGTACACCTAATGGTAATCCTTGCTTTGTCACATACGTTGGTAAGCTAAGTGCCGGCTCCCCCGAAACATTCGCTAACTGTGTAAACGGTGTTTTTGATAAACCATGAAGCCATGCATCATAAATTAATTGAATTTGTTTTTTATGATTTAAATTCTGAATATGCTTTAATTGCTTAACATATTTAGGTAAGTAGGCTGGATCACTATTTTTAGGTGCTGGTGTTGCCGTTGTCGGTGTCAAATAGATCGGATAAGTCTTATGAAAATCCGTCATTTGTTGACTAACTTTTGCCATTTCGGATGTAACAAATTGTTCACTTTGTTTAGTCTGTTTCTTATCTGCTTGATACAAGGCCCATGTCATAGGAGAAACATCCTTAAATTGCATGTTTTCACCAGTTTTTTCCTTGATCATTTCATTCGCATCCGTACCAGTTGGTGTTGATTCTGTATAATACATCTTCATAAGCTTCTTACCATCAACTGGCGCATCATGCTTAACGACAGTATAACCTTGCGACCTTAAAAATTTTACCGATTGTTGCACTGCCTTAACAGCATCTTTGCTAACTTTTGTTCCGACTGGTGATTTAGTTGAATAAGCAATTTTTAACTGCTTTAAATCAGTGGGTGCATCTTTAATCAATTCTGGATGATCAGCATTCTGCATGCCTTTAAAATAAGTTTGTAAATCTGAAATTTGCCGAGCATTAGCAAAATTAACCGTTGAAGGTACCGTGCTATCTCCAGTAATTGCCCCTTGTGTTGGTTTTAATCCAATTACGCCTGTAAATGATGCTGGAATTCTAAGCGAACCACCCGCATCGTTACCAGTTGCCATTGGCACAAAATCAGCCGCAACACTTGCGACTGCTCCTCCCGAAGAACCACCTGTATTACGAGATAGACGCCAAGGATTATGGGCAACACCATTCAACTTTGAATCTGTGATATTTACTAATCCTAATTCCGGAAAATTAGTTTGACCAATAATCACAAATCCCATTGACTGCAACTTCTTAACATAGTCACTTGTTTCAGTTGCTTTATTATCCTTAAGATCTTTTAGCCCCCTGGTATTCGATTCACCATCTAATTGCTGACCCAGACCTTTTATTAAAATTGGTACACCAAAGAAAGGTTGCCCCGTATCCTTCAAAGCTACTGACTCTTTTAATGCTGCTGACTCACGTAAACTAATAACTGCATTTAATTGCGGATTTTCAGCTTTTATTTGTGAAATTGCATGCTTAATTAATTGCTGACTAGTGACTTTACCATCACGAATCATCTGAGCCAATTCACTTGCTGACGCTTTTCGATAGACATCAGCATCAATACCATCCTGATTAACCTTTTTGTGTTGTAGCACGTCTGTCTTGGCATACACATGCTGATTTTGCATCACCACACCTATCCCTGCGCTCAACACCATCCCAAGTACTGCAAATTTCAGAATTTTTTTGCTATTCATTTTATGTCCCCCCAAGAACTAAAACTACTATTTTAATGACTACACTACCAATATCCCACATACTGATATTAACTAAGATGCTTAATCGTGCATCTATAAATTAATTTTACGCCAGTTATAATCTCTTTTGTAATCACATATGTACTACTGACGCAACAAACTAAATCACAGCAATAAAAAATAACCTCATTCCAAATAATAATCGGATTGAAGTTATTTTAATTTATCTATTTCGCCTGATTATGCTCGTCTTCCCAACGAGTTTTGATAATTGAAGCAATGATTGCAATGGCCAATAAACCAATAATCACCACTAATGATGTAACATTTGAAATTTCAAATTGCCAATCAAACATTTTGCCGGCTTCATTAATTAACATCTTTGCCCCAATAAAAGCTAGAATACCAGCCAATGCGTACTTAATGTAACGGAACATTGGCAATAACTTTGATAATGCAAAGAATAATGAACGTAGTCCTAGAACGGCAAAGATGTTAGAAGTTACGACAATAAATGTATCTTGTGTCACTGCTAATACTGCCGGAATTGAATCAACCGCAAACAACAGATCAGAAAGTTCAATGAAAATTAATGCGATTAAGAATGGTGTCACATAATGCTTACCATTTTCCTTAACGATAAAATGCGGCTTACTAACATCATCTTTAACAGGTAAAAATTTGCGTAGTACTTGAATAATTTTACTGTCATCCAAATTTTGATCCTCATTTTTATTGAAGAACATTTTAATACCAGTATAAACTAAGAAAATACCAAATAAGTACATCAACCCTTCAAACTTATGCAATAAGGCTGCGCCACCTAAGATAAATAGGACACGCATTACCACGGCACCAAATACTCCCCAAAAGAGCACACGGTGTTGATAACGTGCTTCAATACCGAAAAATCCAAAGACTAAGATAAAAATGAACAGATTATCCATGCTCAACGACTCTTCAAGCAAATAGCCAGTAATGAAATCAATGGCATGACCACTACCAGCAAAGTACCAAACACCACCAGCAAATATAAACGCTAATGCAATCCATGCCGCTGTTTGTAACAAAGACTTTTTAAAAGTTGGCACCTCGCCTTTTTTATTAAAAACAGTCAAATCTAATACAAGCATCGCAATCACAAATGCAAAAAATCCAACCCAAACCCATATATTAACTTCCATTTAGTACGCTTCCTTTTTTGTTTTATTACAAAATAATTCATTGCAAATAATGAACTATACTAGTTTATATTTTATAACAAAAAAGAACCTGAAACAGTCATTTGTTTCAGATTCCGTATTTCTTTATGATTTTGTTACCGGATCACTCATTGTGTTAAAACTACGACGACGGATAACAAAATAGATAAATAATGCTAGTAGTGAAACCAGTGCAACGCTGATGATAACTATTAGTTCAGTATTAATTGCACCACCAATCATAATTGTTTCACGCAAGCCATTCACTGAATAAGTCATTGGTACCAATGGGTGTAACCATTCATAAAACTTATTTGATAGTTCAATTGGATAAGTTCCGGCAGCTACACTTAGTTGAACAACCAACAAAACCATTGAGACAAAAGCACCAGCACGGCCAAACCACATGTAGATAGCCGTAACTAATAGTGCATCCATATAACTTGTTAGTAACATGACCAAGAATGTTTGCCCTGGATTAATTGGATCCATACCCAATACCCAATCGCTTAGCGCATACAAGACCATCGGCGCCAAGGTTGCAATACCAAGCAAAATAGCCATCTTTGAACCGAACCACGCACCCAATGATGATATTTTTGTTCGTGGTGTCAACATATCTAGCATCAAATTCAATGCCATCATACCAACGAACATTCCTACTGAAAACATGTATGGAATCATACCAGTTCCATTGTTAGGTACCTTATCTTTTTCAGTATGTGCTAACTTAGCTGGCGTAGCCATTTGCTTTAGCGTTCCCTTAGTACTCTTAAGCTGACCAGCTTGCTTACCGGCATCTGCTAGTTTGTCCGCTAAGGTTTGATTTCCTGTGTTCATCTTCGTCAAAGCTGGCCCCATCTGTTGCGCAGCACTTGCTAGCTTTTCTGAACCGTCACTAATTTGACCGGCACCGCCACTTAATTGGCTAGCACCGCTGTTTAGTTGATCACTCATACCATTTAAGGTCTGAAGTCCACCATTCAATTGTGTAGCACCACTAGCTAATTGGCCGACACCACCACTTAATGTTTGTGCCCCTGATTGTAATGTTGCCACACTACTATTCAATGTTGCTGACTTACCTTGTAATGTTTGCAAACCGGTATTTAATGTTTGACCACCTGTCGCTAATTTATTAACAGCACCCTTTAGTGTTGGTAATTTATCATTTAACTGTTGTGAACCAGCTGCTAGTTGTGAAACAGCATCTGGCACTTGTTGCATCGCCGTTAATTGATTATTAATTGTTTTTACATCTGTATTTTGTAGCGTCTTATTTAATGCTGTTAATGTTCCTTGATGCTTTTGAACTGTTTGCACTAACTGACTGACATTACCTTGCAATGCGGTTGCATGTTGTATCATTGTAGCTAAGACTTTAGCAGTCTGCGTGTTACTTTGTTTGGTTGCCAATGACTGTACAAATTTTTGCTTTTGCTCTGCTGTTAGCTCAATACCTGCATCATTCATGGCTGCATTCACATTGTTTGTTAATATCCCTTGATCAGCTGCATTCGCTTGCTCTAACGCCTTTATATCTGACTGCAACGTATTAAATTGACTATTAATTGCTTGATCATTTGGTAAAGCAGCCTGTGTATCATCAATTACAGCTGATAATGATGTTAATTCTTTTTGAACTTTGGCTAAATTACCTTTTACATCATTATCAACCATCTGCTTATTTAACTTTGCCAAACCATTGTTTAACTGTGTAACACCAGTCTGCAACGTTGGTACCTGTTGATTTAATTGATTTAGCCCAGTTGACAATGTTTGGCTACCTTGAGCCGCTTTACCAACTGCTGCTGTATATTGCTGCGTTCCTTGCTTTAATTGTCCAATACCATTAATCAACGTTGGCGCCTGTTGATTCATTTGATTCAAACCAGAAGCAAGTTGTTTACTTCCCGTACTTGCTTGACTAACCGCAGATGTATATTGACCAACGCCTTGTGTTAGGGTTTTAGCGCCATCCTGGAAAGTTAATGAACTAGCAGCTAGCTTATTAAGGTTGGCAGTCACTTGGTCACTACCATCTTTTAACGTATTAGCACCATCAGCTAATTTTTTATTAGCAGCACCGGCTTCATCCATCCCCTTACCAGCTTTTTGTATCTCTTTAAACAATGTCTTAGTATAAATTTTTGTAACCTTACCAGAAATTTGATTGCCAATCTTTTCAGCACCTGATTCAGATAACTTACCAGCAATGAAACTATGACCAGAACTCGTTTCATATTGCAATTTCATTTGCTTAGGTTGTTTATCCAATAATGTCGTTGCATTTTGTGAAAAGTTCTTTGGAATCGTAATGACTGTGTAGTATTTACCATCATCTAGACCCTTTTGGGCTGCCGTTGCTGATGGAAATTTAAAATTCATTGCATCCGATTTTTGTAATTCTTCTTTTAAATCATGACCCACTGTTAACTTTTTTCCTGCATAAGTCACCGATTTATCCTTATTAACAACGGCTACTGGTAATTTACTGACTTCGCCATAAGGATTCCACAATGAACCTAGGAAAGTGACAGCATAAATTGATGGTACAAACAATAAAACAAAAAGAACTAACATATAAAATTTATGTGCTTTTAGCCATTGCCACTCTGATTTCAACATTGTTTTTTCTCCTTCTATAACAAATCATTGAACAACTTGTTGAATATTTTTTCTCTGAGGACTATATTAATGCTAATAGGGCATTAGTACAATGTACAATTTTAAACACGTTGTTCAATAAATGGAGTAAAAAAATTATGAGACAAGCTGATCGTAACGCACGTACAAAACAAAACATCAAACAATCCTTTATAAAACTAATTGAAAATAAGGGATTTAGTAATATCACGGTATCTGACATCACACGTGATGCGGCTGTGAGCCGAGGTACTTTCTATGTACACTATACGGATAAGTATGAGTTATTAACTAAAATTGAAGACGAATTGATTATGAATATCACGGCAGCATTAAAGAATAATCTAAAAGAACCGTTAAGTAACGATTATAATGCCGATCGTTCCGGTGCAACGTATCGTGTTTTTAGCCAAGCTTTAGAATACGTTGACAGCGAACGCGCAACCATGCATGCATTATTTTCAGCTAATGGCGATTCACAATTTTTTTCACAGGTCAAAACTGTCGTGGATAATCTTTTTACAACCCAATTATCAAAAAACAATGGCTATTTCGTTAATGATATTCCCATTGACTATACCAAGGAAATTGCGATTAACAGTATCTTAAACATCGTTCGTCATTGGCTTGATAAACGTAATCCCGAATCCCCTGATGAATTAGCCAACATTTTAATGCGTAGTCGTTTTATGTCACCCCATGATTTAATTGCTTTCAATTAAAAAAGAGGGTAATAATACAAAAACCGTCATGTTGTTAGTTGACGGTCTTTCATATTGTTTTCACTTAATTTATTATGCTAGTCGCTAATAGTTGCTGCCAATTCATTTGAATTTGTTCTTCTAATTTTTCTAAAGTTATCGAGCGTAATTGGGCAACTTTTTGATAAACACTTTTGAGAATAATTGCATATTCACTGATATCAACAGTACGGTTTAGTACCCAAGTAAAGCTTTCTAATCCGTCTGATTCGATAAATAATTGTGTTGGCGCAACTTTTTTTGCAAATTTTTGAACGACTGGATCCGTCAATACATCTGGTCCAATTGAAAAATAACTATTGGGTCGTCGCACATACTCATCTTGATATAATTTAGATGAATACCAATGCACTAAAATGGTTAATTGCGGGTATGCTTTCAAAATTGCCAAGATTTCTGCTTCACAACCTTTCGTATGCAAAATAACTGGCTTATGTTGTTGTTGTGCCGCTTGTAATTGTTGCATAAAAACTGGTCGTTGTATGGTTAAGGGAACATCTGTCCACTCTGTATCTAAACCAATTTCACCAATGATTGATGCTGTAGCTAGCAACTGTTGATCAACAACTTGGCGTTCTGATTCCCACGGATGGACACCATAACTAACGAGCTGCTGCATACCTGCATATTGCTGATTAAATTGAAATTCATCTGTAGTCGTGGCATTTAAAATACTAGCAATATGATTAGCTTGCTGTGCACCAATAAATTTTGCATTGCCATCACTATGACTATGCATATCGATTAACATTATCTAAACTCCTAACAAAAAAGTGACTAACTAGGCAGACTCATCCGCCTAGTTAGTCACTTTTTTTAATATCTTACACATACGATGATTGTGATAAATCTTCTAACGACTCAAGATGATAACCTTTTCTAGACAAAATCTTGATAATCTTTGATAGAGATCCTTCACTAACCGTACGCGGTAACGTAAATAAAAGACGCGTGGTACGCGGATTCTTATCAGGATCTAAAGTCATCGCTGATGAAATGGTGGTATACCGAGAAATGATATGGGTTGCTTTTTCCAATGTTCCCCGCTCACCTTCTGATACCAAAGTTAAGCTATAACGGCCACCATCAGTTGTCCAAGAATCAGCTAATAATCGCATCATGCGTGAGTGCGTTAAGATACCAATAAAATGGTTGTCATTATCAAGAACCGAAATAAATGGTAAGTCTTTTAGCGTAAAAAAGGCTTCATAAAAAGTTGATTCAACTCGAACAAACTTTGTCATATTGCGCATATAACTGGTCACTGGTGCATTCAAATCACCACCTTGAATAAGGTGTTGATAAATATGTAATTTATAGATTGCACCACGGAACAATTGTCCACTTTCGTCTAAAATAGGAATAGCTCGAAAGTTGGAATTATCAAAGACATCCAATGCATCTTGGAGTGTTGCATTTTCACTGAGCGTTGTTAATAGGTCTCGAGACTTAACTAAAGTCGCTAACATTTAGACAACTCCTATCCTTAGTTTCTAATTCAATTATAATACCACGAAACCTGTTATACTGCACTATTTTCTGGAACTCGTAATGTAAACTTTACTTTAAAATGAGAAAATTAGCACTTTTATTAATGTTATTTATTATTTCGGTAGGGCTTTATACTCAATGACGTTTAATTGCAATTTCAGTACGTTGAATTTACATTAAAGTCTACCTGAATAAATTATGCTATATTTTTTAACAGATAATTTCTCAAAAAGCCTGGTTAAATTATATGACATCTTTAGTATATAACTATTTTTGGAACGTTTTATATCACATTTTTAATTTGTTTGTACCCTTATTGACAATGCCCTATGTAGCCCGCACCTTAGGTCCTCACGAACTGGGTATTCATTCTTACACTGCAACAAACACACAATATTTTATCTTAATTGCCACTATTGGTGTCACTTACGGTTGCCAACTGATTACTACAGCTTAAAAAAATAAATTATTACAGACTCAACTATTTTGGGAACTTTATTTTTTTCGAATAATTGTCTCTACGTTTATCTTTATAATTTTTATAGCCTTTTTATTTTTAACTCAGACAACATACTTTCCCTTCTATTTAACCCAATCTATTCAAATCATTGCACTTGCCTTGGATATTTCTTGGTACTATCAAGGTATTGAAAACTTTAAATTAATCACGATACGCAATCTTATCATGCGCATTGCAACAACCCTTAGTATTTTTATTCTTATAAAAAATCAATCAGATTTACTATTATATATCTGTATCTTATCTTGTTCTACTTTGATTAGTAATTTAACTTTTTATATAAATTTACACAACGAAATTTCTAAACCAACAAAACACTGTTTATGCTTTAAAAAGCATATTAAACCAGCAACTCTTTTACTTCTACCCGAATTAGTTATTACTTTATATGCCACCATTAATAAAACTTGCTTGGGGATATTTTCTAGTATGTCTGCTGTTGCCTACTTTGAAAATGCTGATCGACTAATAAAAATTTTAATAACTTTCATTACTGCTTCCGGTATAGTGTTTATTCCGAGAATAAATAATTTATATGCTACAAAACAATTTGAACCCTTAAAAAAATTGATTTTAAATAGTTTTATCATTACTAACTTTTTATGTTTTCCATTAGTCGCTGGCATATTAGCTTTATCAAAAGATTTCTCATTGTGGTTTTTTTCCAATAAGTTTTATGGCATATCAACTTACATTGAATTAGAAGCAATTTTAATTATCTTAATTAGTTGGAGTAATATCATCGGTGTCCAATTTTTAATACCGACTAAAAAAATAAAACCTTATTTTTATTCTGTAGTAATCGGTGCTTGCATTAATTTATTACTGAACTATCCATGTATTAAGTTATTTCAAGAAATTGGTGTTGTATATGCAACCATCACCGCTGAATTATCTGTCACCATGTTTCAGTTTTATATTATTAAAAAGCATTTTACTATAAAACAAATATTTTCGAGAAGTTTAAAATTCTTAATAGCTGCTATTGTCATGTATGGAATAGTTCTGTTCATTAATGACCAATTACCATTTAGTCCTGGTAATTTACTTTTAGAAATTTTAATTGGCGTTGTTGTCTATGTATTATTAGTTGCAATTTTTTTCTACAAAAAAATTGCAACAATTATAAAATCAATTTAAAAACCTTCTACACTTAGATTTAAAAGATTCTTTTGGTCTAACGCATAATGGTACTAACGTATCTGAAAGACAAAAATAAAAAAGCTATTTTTTAATAACTTTCAATTACTCATAACCTGTTTTCGATATCATCAAAAACAGGTCTTTTACTGGTAAGCGGTCAGCTATCCTATTCTAAATATCATATGCAAAATAATCGAGTAACAAAACTGCTACTCGATTATTTTTTATTATGATAAATCATAGTCTATTTCGCACCACAAGTATCTTAACTACTATTAGTGAAAATTATTATTTATTCACCATAACGTTCATTTCCCCACCAATTAGGCATTAAATCATTTAAAGTAGTTGTTTCTTGCTTGCTATAATCAAGCATAATTTCAGTTGCTTGATTTTTTTGATCTAATTGTAATAAAAAGTCCTGGCAGGCACCACATGGCATTCCCGATCCACCACCACTAGGAGCAGCATCTCTAAATGCAATTAGTCTTTTAATGTGTGTTTGTCCACTATTAACATACATGTTCAAAGCTGCTACTCGTTCAGCACATAAGTTGCAAACTCCTGAACAACTTTCTACACAAAAGCCCGTGTAAATTTGTCCATTTTCTGCCTCTAATGCACATACAACATTGTGTGCATAAATAAATGGTGTAACATCTTTAGGATCATATTGCTTTTTTGCCTGTTCATATAATTCTTGCCAAATAGTCATTATATTTCCCCAACATTTCTAAATTATTTTTATAAGACATATGATACTGCTTACATATATTATTGCAAATTTATCGTATTCCCTATGAAATCACATCGCATTTAAGGTTGTATAAGTGTAGAATTAATTTGATTGCTATTAATTGACACAGTTTGTTCATTAATTAATCAATTTATTTTAGGAGTTATTTATGTTACCAACCTTTCTTATTTCATTAAATAGTGTTTTTATTATTATCACGGTTATTATTATCGGATTTATTATCGGTAAGTCCAAAATTGTTAGTCAACATTTCATTAATGATTTATCAACCATCGTTGTTAACGTTGCACTACCTGTTTCAGTCTTTATATCAGCACAAAAATACATCAATAGACAAAATTTTCATATCTTATTAATTGGTGTTATTTTGTCATTAATCGCCATTGGACTTTGCTTTTTAGTTGCTATCCCAACTGGTCGTTTACTACACCTTAATAAAGATCGCCATAGTATATTTTTAAATGGTTTTGTTAATGCCAACACATTATTCGTTGGTTTACCATTAAACCTGGCATTATTTGGTAGCAAAAGTTTACCTTACTTTTTAGCTTATTTCGTTGCAAATACGATTACGACTTGGGCAGTTGGTGTTAAATTAATTTATAAAGATGGTCCCCAAAACACTAGCGCCGTACAATTACCATTATGGCGTCGAATAATTAATCTTTTAACACCACCTATGTGGGGATTCGTTATCGGCATCATTTTCTTTTTCATTAACATTAAATTACCTGTTAACGGTTTTTTATATCAAGGACTTAATTATGTTGCAAATGTTGTAACACCACTTTCGCTTATTTTTATTGGTTTACAACTTGCTAAGACACAATTGTCACACCTTAAAATGGAAAAGGTCGATATTTTTGCACAATTGGGTAAATTTGTCATTACACCACTTACCATGGCAATTGTGCTATGGATGAATCAGCTAGTTGGTTTGTTTACATTACCAGATCTGTTAGTTAAAACATTGATGATTCAATCGATAACACCAATGTTAACTGTTCTACCAATGTTGGCTGAACAAAATGATATGGATGTCGATTTTTCAACGCGTATTTTAACAGAAAGTATCTTTATTTTCCCATTTGCTGTTGTCATTATTATGTTATTTATTTAGTTTTTACAACAAAATATGTTTAAAGGGTGCGCAATCTATCATAGATTACGCACCCTTTTTTTATTTCATATTAATAAATTGCGATTTCCCACTTATCATGACGATAACGTGCCATATAAACATCTTTTACATTTTCTATGCCTTGTTTACCCAACTCTTCTTGGAGCCATTCTTCATCTTTGTTCATAACCGATAATACATCCATATCAATATTGCCGTCGATAATCACAGGGAAACGTACATCTTCATCATATTTTCCTAAAATCGTAATACTACCATTTTGCTCTAAAATAGCGCGTTTTACTGTGGTAATATCTAAAACACCAGCTGAACGTAATTTAAAATCAATTTCCTTAGCCGATAAATTAGCCTGCAAACAATTTTTTACCAATAATTTACCATTATAGATGACCGTCATTGGCTCCCCATCGATAAATTTTCCAACAATATGGTTATGAATTTTCAAATAACGCGTTGTTAACATCAACAAAGCCCAAATTGATAACACAACAACATATTGCGCAATTGAAATTGCTTGATTATATAAAATACCACCAATAATACCACCTAAAACATAATTTTGTACTTGGTCTAATGGCGAAGTTGGTGCCAAACTACCTTTACCACTAAATTTAATTAACAATGTAATAAAAATGAACCCAATAATCAGTTTCAATAACACATCTGAATACGAAAATACGAAAACATAATTTACTTATCCTCCACCTTAATTGTCTCTTTTGTTAAATTTATTTTTTCTAAAACATATTCAGAATTATCACTATTAAAAATAACGCGATAATTACCTTTAGCACTATGAACCAAAATATCCCCATTACCTTCTTGTAAATTATTAACACTTAGTTTTTGTGGTTTTACAGCTAATTTCTTAGCAATATCCTCCACTAAGGAGACCTGCTGACCACTTTGCTTACTACTCGTTTGAAAATTAGTATAATCATTAAATTGAATTGCAAGCGCTAAGACAATTAGCGTACCTACGATTACCGCTAAATCCTTATATTTAATATCACCCTTATTCGAAAAATACCGCACTAATAGACCAATAAACATAATTGCCAAAAAAACAATAATAGCTAAGCGTAAATAAGGAAACTGCGCCTGATTATCCAATAAATACTGATATGTATAAAACGTCATGATATTAACTCCTTATTTTTAAAAGAAAAATTAAAATTATTAATATAAAGTATAGTAACACTATACATGATAATTACTTATGCTATAAAAACCATTATATGCTTGTTAAGTCAATTATTTTAGTCTATTTTATTTAAAAATTAACCAATAAATCCCTTTTTATATACCTATACACCATTTTTGTTATAATACAATTAGAATATTACATTCAAGTAAACATAATATTCTAATGAATGGGGGAGAGAATCAGTAACGGGAGGGATAGGGATTATGAAAAAAACGCTTGTAATTGGAACAACAGCTGTTATTGTTGTCGCAGTTGTCGGTGGTGGCTCATATATGGCACTACACACACCTAAACGACAATTCAATTCCGGCCTAACTAAAATGACGGATAATAAAAACAACATAGCTGACTTTCGGGTAAAGGTCAGTGGTGATGACATGTCTGATAAACGCGTTAATGGTAAGATAAAGTTTGATGCAAAGCATAAAAATAATATGGATTTAGTGATGAACTTGTCTGACAATAAGCAAGCACAAAAAATGCACATCAAAGCAAATAACGATAATGCTTATTTGTCAGCCAGCTTTGTGACAGGTTCTTTAGGACTATCTAGTTATAATAACGAGGTCTCTAAAATCACAAAATCAATTAATCAGTATTGGTTAAAAACTTCAGATACTACTTCATATGAAACAGCTAAGATTAAACCAAAAACAGTTAAATCCGATACTCGTGCACTAACTGCATGGTTCCAAGATTTAGACGGCAAGAAATTTGAAAAAGTTTCTGATGGTTATAAGGTTGATCTAAACAAAACTGATATGAAACGCTTAATGACCAAGATATCAAAAACAAAATCTGGTAAAGAAATTCCTAAATCAGAATGGCAAGCATACAAGTCATCCATTAACGACATTGATAATTTAAAATTTAGCATCACTACTAGTAAAAATGGTCACTTACTAAAGATGAACTTTTCTGGTAAAGAAGATGGTAAATTAGGTCGAATTACTT
This sequence comes from Weissella sagaensis, assembly GCF_010306265.1. Classification (NCBI taxonomy): domain Bacteria; kingdom Bacillati; phylum Bacillota; class Bacilli; order Lactobacillales; family Lactobacillaceae; genus Weissella; species Weissella sagaensis. Next base: position 27,072 of record NZ_BLKA01000008.1, read on the forward strand.
TCCAGACTAACACTAAACGTGATGACAAATTGCGCGTTAAAATGCCGGCAGCTAATAAAATTAAATCAGAAATAGAATTGACTACTATCATTCAAGATAAAATTCGTGATTACAGTCGGCAACAATTTGACAATACAAGTTTTAGCACATCATCAAGTTTTGATATATAAGTACTAATCAAAAAGACAGGAAGTAACCAATTATTGATTATCGCCTGCCTTTTTCATGTCTGTTTAAATCTTGTTTATTCCAAATTATCTTGGTGCAACAAAATTTGCTGAATGCCATATGCAACACCATTTTCTCGATTAGTTTTTGTTACATAATCGCCTGCCTGACGAACATTAAGTGGTGCATTTCCCATCGCAATGGCTACACCAACTTCGTCAAACATCGACAAATCATTCTGACCATCACCAAACGCTGCTGTTTCAGATTTATTTAAACCTTCCTGTTCAACAATATAAGCAACACCGCGTGCTTTTTCAGCCACATGACTTGTTATTTCTAAATGTTCCTTATCTGACTGTTGCACATTAACCCCTGTCAAGTCTAAGGCTAAAATAGCCGCTTGAATATCATCCAATAATTCGCCACTTAAATCGATCAACATAATTTTAAAAATACCATTTTGTACATCTTCAGAAAAAGTTGCCGTATTTAGTAGACGTGGCATCAACCCAGTAAATTCAATTTCACGGCTCACTTCTGGTGACATATCAGAAACAATCCATTCATCCTGTGTGTAGTAACTTAAACTCATGGCTGGATAATTGTCTAACAACCACTCCATTAATTGCTTACTAACTTCTCGAGCAATCGTATTAGCACCTAACACATGCATTTTATTGGCATACCACTGATATATTAGACCACCATTAAAAGCAACTTGTGGTGCATTCAACTCTAATTGATCAATTGCTGCCGTCATTTCTTGTGGTGCTCGCGCTGAAACCAAAGTAACTGGTATATTCGCCGTCTTAATCGTATCAATTGTCTGTTGGGTGACATCTCCCTTAGCATCCAATAACGTGCCATCCATATCTAAAAATATTTGTTTAATCATTAAAAATTCCCCTCTAAATGATTCATAATCGTTAACTCACCCTATTAAATCATACAATCACCTCAAATAAAAATTAACAACACTATATTGGCTATTAGTAATTTAAAATTCATAAACCTAATGTATTCGGCTGAAATTTCCATAAATATTGGCTTATTTTACAATTATATCAGACCACATGTTCAACTTTTTTGTATGTTCCATTATTATGCGTTACGTTCTGAATTTTATTGAAGACATGACACAAAAAAACACGATTTTGTTAACAAAATCGTGTTTTCATATTTATTTATTTTAAATTACGTCTGCATGCGCTGCAAGAATTGCTAACACTTCATTTTCAAACGGAATACTTGGTTGTGCACCTGGCCTCGAAACGGTAACTGATGAGGCTGCCGATCCATATACCATAGCATCTTCTAGATTACTCAAATCTTTATTTAAACGCGTAGCCATTGCACCAATAAACGTATCGCCTGCTGCCGTTGTATCAACTGCTGTTGTTTTAAAGATAGGTACAAGTTTTGTTTCACCATTATCTCGCATGTAAAAGGCACCTTGTGATCCTAAAGTAATAATAACGGTATCAATACCCCGCTGGAAGTAATAAACAGCATTACGTAGCAACGACTCTTCATCCGTTATCGCCACACCTGTTAACAAGAACGTTTCATGTTCATTAGGAGCAATAACATCCGTTAATTCTAATAATTCCTCAGGTAAACCACCTGTTTCTGGCATTGGCGCTGGATTAAGAATCGTCTTAACCCCATTTTCATGTGCGATTTTAAATGCTGCAATCACTGCATCAATTGAAATTTCTAATTGTGCCACCACAAAATCTGATTCAATAATTGCCTCTTTATGATCATTTACATCAGATACTGTCAAATCAGCATTGGCACCACCATAAATATAAATCATATTATCACCAGTTTCTTCAGAAACCGTGATATATGCCTGCCCAGTTTCAGCCGTTTTTGAAAACATCACATGATCTGTCAGTAAATTTTTTACTGCCATATTTTCAGCAATGTTAAATTCACGCCCAACTTTAGTAATCATATTCGTCTGTACACCTGAACGGGCAACTGCAACACCTTGATTTAATCCCTTACCACCCATTGCATTTGTTAAATGACTATCTGTATGCAATGTTTCACCACTTTGAGCAAATCTAGGTACTGATACAACACGATCAATATTCGTTGAACCCAACACGGTTATTTTTTTTGTCATTATTTTTCTCCGTATATTATCAATAATTCAGTATTATCTATCCAGACAAATCTTAATAGTTCCTATTATATCGATATAATTCATTATGTGCATCTCAAAATAACTGATTTGAATACACTACTAAATTAATTTTTATACAGACTTTACATTTTCATCATGGGTACAATACCGACGTGAGGTGTACCCAAAAAGTTAAAGATGAATAGCTTGGTTTTTTCAAGGCGGTAAATTGTCGAAATTCTTTCGGTGATTTACCGCCTAATTTTGTTTGTATACGTTGCTTATTATCAATATATCAGCCAATCTTTGACTTGCGCCATAATTTTTTGCGCAATTTTAGACAGAAAATAATCACTCATGCACTTTTGCAGTTCATGGTCATTAAATTCTATCAGAAATTGTTGCTATTCAAGCAATAGTCCGATGCACTGCTATTGAATCGTGCAATAATAATAAATGAGTTTAAAATAATAATATAAACAAATTAAATATTTTTGGAGGTATTATTTTGAAAAATTTTTTTAAATTATTAGCTTTATGTTTGTGGTTACTTACACTAATCATTTTTGTACATGCTTTAATTAAACATGATTTATGGAGCCTTACACCAATTATTGCGCATAATCATATACAAGGGCTTTTTGGTTGGTCACTAATTTTATCCATAATCTTTTCTGTAATTCCTTTTTTCACGGGAAATAAGAAACGTTGATTTAATAAAAACAAATATCAGGACTCTGATAACATATAGAGCTACAAACTCAAAAGCAGTGTTCAATTGACTGTCTTTGAAAAGAGGGCTTTTAATATCTTATTCGGTTCGCTTGGCAAGTCGATCTAATCTTTATTTCAAGCATGTGCCAAAAGTGTTTTTATGATACTAACCACCGATAATACCAACGTCTCCGTTTATCAGCGGAGGCTTTTTTTGAAAAAAAAGGAGCCCAACAGATGACACTGTCGAACTTAAAAGGGTATAACTTCGCACCCATGAATTGATTAATCATGTTGTAACGTAATTATATAATTACCCGGTCAGAGAAATACTGGCCGCCTATAATTACCAACATTTTGTGTCTAAAAAAACAGCACAATGGATAGATATTGCAATGCCGTTTTATGACGTTATCGCAAGGATAGTTAATATTTTCATTTATTGTTAAATGTTTAGTATCAAATCATATTCGATCTATTAAGTGTGATTATTTTTTCTTCGGAAAATAGACAAGACAAAGAACCAAAGAAACGAGATTAATTATATTTACAACAAAATATAAAAAGCTTCTCCATCCCGGATTGACGAAAATGTCTATAGCCAAACTAATAATAAAAACACTTAACCATAAAAAGAATATTTTATTATTTTCTTTCATAAATATCTTCTCTTCGTTTTAAAGTAGTCTTACTTTACCATGGCTACTTCGTGCCACTACTAGAATTAACAGTAATGCCAAAACTTTGTTAATTCCTTTCTAAGTTTTTATTAGCATGTGAATAAGTCTCATCTTACTTACAACTTCATACTATGTTTTTCCTATTTTTTGAATATTGCATTGTTACCTAAATTAAACACTAATATTAACTGGATAATATAAGCAAGAGAAACTATCATTTTACTTGTTTCTCAATTATATGAATAGTAAAAACAATTATTACAGCTATCAAAATGGCTACACCACCCGTGACAATAAAAGAGGTGAAATTAACATAACTACCATCAATACTTAAATAAATAAAAGTTATGAAGGCTACTACACCAAGTCGAATATAAGTATTGTGTATTATTTTTGCAATTATCCAACAAACAAGATAAACACCAAATATATAAATAACACCATCAAGCTCTTCATATATGGGACGCCGTTGAATAGTATTAATAAACATCTTTAACAATCCGACTATAATCGCTGTAACAAATAGCACAGACAAAGGGTGCTTTTTTAAACATTCATTTATTTTTTTCATAATACTATCTCCTTTATACCGACCACATACGCCATTATGTTCATAATAATAGGCTTGTTGTTGATAATGCATAACCCATAAAATTAAAAAATCTAAAATAGTTAATTCGAATTAATTATATTTTGAATATATAGGTTTATATATTCAAATTAACAAATAATACTGACTAAAGCAAAATGAAAAGGCTTTATGGATTTCTTTTCAATATCCATAAAGCCCATTATTATCATCGTATTTATTTTCACTCAAAACACTTAATTCTTATCATATTAACGGATTAATTTCCTGTTTTAAATTTGTTACCGTGTCTTTTGTCAATAACTGATCTCGTGTCCCAGAAAAAGACACCTTACCATCCTTAAGGGTAATAATATGTGCTTTCAAATCATTAACTTCTCGAAAGTCATGAAGAGTTGTAACAACCGTTTTTCCTCTCTCGTCAACTAGTTCCTGCATCATTTGTAATACAAGCTGAGAATTTGAGAAACTCACACCTGCAGTGGGTTCGTCAAATAAATACAAATCTCGATCCAATAAATGAGTCCCATAATCAAAAAGTAACTGTAATTCTCCCCCAGAAAGTTGCCCTAGTTTTCGATGAAAAATCTTACGTAAACATTGCTCTTTAATCAAACGCCCTGACTCAGTTTCTAATTTATCATCTCCAATCACATTAAACATATTAATAATTTCTTGAACAGTTAAATTAGAAAAAAATACTGGATTTTGTATCTTGTAAGCAACTGAAACATCTAATATTGGTCGCTTATTTTCATGTAATACTCCAGCAATACTATCAAATAGTGTCGTTTTACCAGCACCATTTTCTCCCATTAAAATATTTAATCGATTAGGTGTAAATTCAACAGAAAGATCTTTAAGAATATATTGCTGATTATGCATAACAGAATAGTTGCTAATTTTCATCCTTATACCTCTACATTTGCTTAACTAATGGGTTAATATTAAATCTTTTTAATGCGAATATCCCGATTATAACCATAATCATCGAAACAATAAATAACTGACACATAAGTACGGGCATAAATCCCTGACCCGTTATAATACTTATAATCCACTTTGAAGCAACTAATAGAAATTGTACCGGATTTATCATACATATGATTTGAAGATAAAAATTATCTGGATTTATTGTTATTAATGAAAATAATGTAAAAATTAAAATTGTTGCTAATATACTAATTGTTTCTGGTTTAATTTTTAAAATCAGCAAAATCATCAGTTCCATATAGATTACAATACCAAATATCAAAAGGAGCAATAAACTTGCTATAAACAACTGTGATTGCCACATATGATTAAAAATCATAATAGTTAGATTGAAAATAATTAGTTCTAGCATAATGATAGTTATATATACAATAAATGTAGACACTATAATACTATTTTTATTAGTTACAATTAACCATAACTGTTTATAAGTTCCATTTTCTCTATAATTAATAACTGATAATATCATAAAATTAAGGATACTTACGAAAATAATATATGTCCAAAAAAAACTAATATTACTAAAAATATTTTGTGATTTTACATTACCTACTGGGTTTGCATAAAAAAAATATAGCGTCGGAAATAATAAATTAAATATTAAAGAGATTTTGTTATACCGTAGGTTAGATAAAAAAAGTTTATTAATTGCTAAAATATCGTGGGCCATTTTTCCAATACCTCCGTTAATTACTGAATAACTGGTTAATTGCCAAAATAATCAGTATTAATTGCATTCTAATGATTTGTTTTATTTATTAAAGCTAATAGTTTTGCTGACCCAATCTCTAAATTTAGCAAACATTTATATGTACAATATCCCGACAACGGGATAGAATCATTATTTTGTATTAAATAATCCTGCATAATATGTACTAAAAATTTTGCTGCTTAGCATCCCCGCTAAACCTTTATCTATATTTCCAATGTTTACAGCTCAAAACTTCACTAAACATATGAAATACACCTTTTTGCACCTAAAACATGTAATCATTAAACCCTTTTTCAAAAGCATTGTCAACGATTTAATTACAAGAAAATTAGAAAAATGAATATATAATAATTTTCTTGTAATCGCATATATAATTATATATAAAAAAGCTTGCAAGTCTGACAAAATTGTCAGTCTCACAAGCCATATTTCACAAATTATTTAATTAAAAACTTCATTACTTAGCCGTCTTAGTCTTCATAAAGATAACTAACCAAATCAAACTAATAGCAACAATAACCGTACTAAATACGATTAAGTGACCAAAACCAGTGGCTGTTTGTGCTGCGACAGCCGCTTTTGTTGTGCCCGTTGTTTGAATAAACAAAGCGGCAACCGTTGTTCCTACTGCACCAATAAATTGTTGCATTGTATTGAACACTGCATTAACATCCCCAGACTGTTGTGGCTTAACTTCAGCAACTCCCGCAGTCATTGACACACTAAAGGTCAAGTTTCGTGCTAACGTAAATAAAGCGTAAACAACTGTCAAACCAATCGTCATAATATTTGGTGCCATAAATGAAAAGACAATCATAACTGCCAAGAACGCAATAGTTCCCCAAGCTAATGGCTTGTTAGCACCATTTTTGTCATACATTGACCCATAAATTGGTGCAACAGCAGAACCTAACAATGAACCTGGCATCAAGATAAATCCTGCAACCATTGTCGTCGTACCTAGTGTTAATTGTGTATATTGTGGTAATGCAAAATTAACAGCTAGATTAATTGCTTGTGATGTAGCGTAAATTAATAATGCCATGACAAGTGCTTTACTACGGAAAATGGTTAAATCAATCAATTGATGTTGTGCTTTCTTAGCAACCATGATAAATGCAATCATTGTCACAACTGCAATTACAAGCAAGCTAATAATCATGACCGTAATTTTACCGGACTCTAGTTGTCCCAAAGCCAATAATGCTGATGTTAGTGACACACCAACTAACAAAAATTGACCTAAAGCAAACTTGTTAGTTGCCTTTGGTACTTTTGTATCCAGATTAAACCAACCAATTAATAATGAAATAAGTGCAACTGGTAAAATAATCATGAAAATAGCACGCCAACCTAATGTATAGGCAACTACACCACCATAAACAGGGCCTAATGCTGGTGCCAATGAAATAATCAATGTCCCAAATCCCATATATTTACCTAATTGAGACATTGGCACACTGGTAAAGATAATGTTAAACACTAATGGTAATGCAAATCCAGTCCCGACTGCCATGATCAAGCGACCAAATAATAGTAACCAAAAACTAGGGGCAACCATTGCAATAACGTCACCAATAACAAATGCAAGCCAACCTATCATATATGTTTGGCGCTTACTCAAAATTGCATTAAAGTGTGCTGACGTTAACATCATCAAAGCAACGACTAATAGATAAGCCGTTGTTAACCATTGTACAGTCCCCATTGGTTGATGAAATTGTTGAATTAATTCTGGAAACGTCACATTCATAGACGTTTCTGTTAGAATACCTGAAAATCCCAAAATGGCAGTGGCCACAATCGACCAAATAACCTTGGGTGAAACTTTTTGCTCCTGCATAACTCCTCCTAAATAAAAAAAGTGCTTGATTTTTATTTAAACACATTTCTTAATTATGTGTAAGTATCTTTTATGTTACAAAAAAAAATAAATGAATTGTTAGCTTAAAAAACAACTCATTTATCTTGATTATTTAATTGTTAACGTTTCACCTTCCCTTAAATTATTGACATCAACATCAGGATTTAAGGATTGTAATTCATCAACACTCAAGCCATATTTGGTAGCTATTGCATAACCTGTCTCACCTGCAGCCACTTCAATTTTAGATAATGCGGCTGTTGCATGACTTTTAGTCGATTTAGCACTTACGGCTGCTTTTTTTGACGTTGCTAACTTTGGCTTACTTTTTTGTTTATGTTTACTGCTATCTGAAGCAGCATCAGCAGCCATGTCAGTTTGGTTATCTTTATGTGTCACCCTATCATAGGCAATCGGTATGAAAAAACCGATTAGAAAAATTGCGACGTAGCCAACTAAAATGATAATCCAATATTTAATACGAGAAGGTTTTTTTGTTTTCATTTTATAATCTCACTTTATCTTTTTATTTATCTACGTCTCAAACTAAAATTTTTTGCACGTCATATCGTAATATTTGATAGAATTAGATGATTATTGTTAATTTTATCAGGAGAATGTACATCGTGAAACTGCTTTTCAAAAATCTTATGAATAATAAATTCATTACAACTATTATTAATGTTGTTTCCCGTGTCGATATTATAACTGCCAGTTCATCGATTGCTTACTTCGGGCTACTATCTTTGTTTCCTAGTATTGTCATCCTAAGTACTATTCTACCTTATTTAGGACTAACAATTGATACAGCATTAAATTACGTCCAAACAGCCGTACCTGAATCTGTCTTTACCTTTCTTGACCCTATAATTAGATCTGTGCTAAGCCAAAATGGTGTTGGTGCCCTATCTATCTCAATTATCATTACCCTTTGGTCATTATCTCGTGTTGTCTCCGCAATTCGAGTTGCTCAAAATGGGATTTATAATATTCAACCAAATAATGTTGCTATTTTTAATCGCTTCATTTCCATGTTTTGGTTAATTATTATTATGTTTATTATTGGTATCTTACTAATCATCGCCTCAATTGGATCAAATATTTTAGATGCTCTACCAATTAGTAGTCAAATTATTTATAAAATTGAATCTGCCAAACGTCTCATTGTTATTGTTGGTTTATTTATTGGTGCTTTCCTTTTTAATACCTTCTTACCTAGAGAAAAGCCGCGATTTATTTGGAATTTTTTGGGTACAATTATCCAAATCACACTGGTCATTTGGTTAGCTAAAGCATTTGGATGGTATATAAATATTGCTGCTCGCGCTTTCTCTTTTTACCAAGCCTTGAGCTCTGCCATCATTTTACTACTTTGGCTTAACTTTATTGCGTTATCATCATTAGTTGGCACAATTATTACTGCTATTTTGCAAGAACTATTTCCAGCACATATCAGTGATCGTGCTAGTAATTGGTATATGATTAAACTTTTTTTCCGAAATTCAGGAAAAAAATAAAATAAACGTTGTATTATCGGACTTTTTGCGTTATATTATTAAGTGTTACGAGAAAGTATATTTCTCTGACTATATGTACAAAAACTCATAACACTAAGTAGCGATGCTTAGTATTGTAGGCCTAACTAACCTACAACCTACTCCTTAAAATATAATTATAAACACACAGTCGACTGTTGTTTATGATTAATGTCATCATGATTAACGTCTAATGACATAAAAAAACACTAGCAACCCCACATTGCTAGTGTTTTTTTTATTTAATTGTAATATTTCCATTTGACACAGAAACATTTAATTGATTATTAGTACCCAAATCGTTGGCGTAACTATTCCCATAGTTTTCACCCGCAACTTTTACTCTACCTGCTGTTGTTTGCATTTGCAGACCAACATTTGGCAATCCGCTCGCTTTTAATGAGCCATCCATAATTGTCATAATATTCTGATTCTGTATTTTCGTATCTAACAACTTTAATGTCCCACTGGTTACCTGAATTGCACTTGTATTCATCGCTGTGTGCTGTAGATTAGTGACACTTTCATCTGCTGATAACATCAAACGGCCCATTTGTACATTGTCTGTTTTTAAGCGACTATCATTAACATTAATTGTCGTTTGCTGAGATTTAATATTATGTAATGCAATCTCTGCATCATGTGCTGATGTCGATAAATTAGCCGTATTGACATTATTCATCTGCACATTCGCATTTGTGGCTGTTAAAGTAACGTGCTTAGCAGCGATATTCGCAATATTCATTGCACCATACACGGCTGATTGTTGATAGTCATCTAGTCGCATTTTTTGAGGAAGACTAATCACAATTTTTTCAGGTTCACGTTTACTGAAACTTACTTCATATCCTTTTTCTTGATTTGGCACATAACGAATCTTAAGTTGCTTACCAGCTCGTGTAATATGTAAAAAATCAGGATTAGTGATACGTCCCTTAATTTCAATTTTCTTTTGTTTACCTGTCTCGAGGATGACCGGCACATTAGCAGTCTCAACATCAAGCTTTTGCGCTGGTTTAATTTTATGGTGAATTGATTTAATTTGTGAAACCTCAAAACGACCATTATGCCAACCTAATTTATTTTGTCCACCATGCGCTAAGCCAACCAACATGATAATAACACCAAAGGAAATGACGATAAATCCTGTTAACACATACCGAAATCCTTTACGCATGACGTGTCACCCCACTATTTTTATGTGAAAACTTACGTCCTATGTATTTAACAAATTGCATTAACATCTGAAATACCGAACGAATAATTGCCGCACCAAGTGGCCAAGCAACTAATTGTAATCCAACAATAATCAGGCCAATGCCCCCTTGATATAAACCAGTTGCCCAATTACTAGGCAATACTGCTAGACCGCCAATAAGTTGAAAAACACCAGTCAATAAATAATAAATTAAGACAACAATAACAATTACTGCGATAATAATCGTTGCAAACAAACATACTAAAATCAGCAACATTGCTGGCAACCAAACAATTGATGATAGCAAACCTTCTAATACTGTACTGATCAATTTCAATTCCTGTTTAACCCAATTTTGATGTCCTTGTCGGGTATCATCATCTAATGGTAATTCTTCTTCATCAGCAACACGCAATGAATAATCAACCAAAATACGTTGTGCTAATTGCTTAGGCGTTCCCAATTCTGACATTAAACGTGTTCCTGATAATTGCGCATCAACCGCATACTCTTGGTAAAACTGAATCACATCTGCCTGTTCACTGGGTGTTAATTGTTGCAAATAGTTTTTGACCTGTGCAAAATAAATACTATTTTCCATCAGTATCTCCTGCCAATATAATTTCATTCACTTTACTACTAAAATAACGCCATTCTTCTTGAATGCGCGCCATTTCTTGATACCCTAAATCAGATATTTTGTAATATCTTCGGTTACGTCCTTCAAAAGGTTCATCATAAGTCGTAACCCAGTCATGCTTTTTTAACCGGCGTAAGACTGGGTACATCGTTGATTCAGAAACTGCAAAACGCTCCTGCACTTGCTTTGTTAATGAATATCCATATAAATCTTCTTTAGACAGTAACGCTAATACCAAACCATCCATTAAATCACTTGATAATTGCATTGCCATAGTCATCTTCCTTTACAATACTATAAGACGTATAATATAATACAAGTATAGGGAATGAAAACAAGTCTGTAAAGCGTTTTAATTTTCCTGTAATAAAAATTAGAAAGTGAGTAACATTATGGCAAAGAAAAATAAATTAACTAAATCAAACGATCGTGTATTAAGTGGTGTTTTAGGCGGTATTTCGGATTATCTAGATTTAGATACAACATTAGTTCGCCTATTATTTGTTGCAGCTGCAGTTTTCACTGGTTTCTTCCCATTCGTATTTCTATATATCATCGCAGCAGTTATTATGCCTGAAACAAAAAATCATGATAGTCATGAATACCGTTTTGATGAGGAAGCAAACGGTCAACAACGTGATGTAACACCTGACAGAGATGATCATGGCGATGAAATTTAAAAATAAATAATACCAACAAACAGTCACCGTACATAATTGGTGATTGTTTTTTTACTTAACAAATTGATATACACGCTTAAACAATGATTCCGCAATAGCAAAACCAATATCAATCGCTAACGCAATAACCAGTGTCTTAACCAAATTTTGGCCTGCATGCATATAATTACCTAAGGCAAACTCTTTTAAACTTGTATAGATTATGACTCCTGGTACTAATGAAACCAAACTTGGTACGTAGATCATATTGACGGGTGCCTTAACTCTAATTGCAGCTACATTCCCTAACAATCCAATGGTTAGTGCAGCTAAAAAATTAGGTAAAATCAGATTACTTGTCACACTCTCAGCTAATAAATAAACTGTCCAACCAAAAGCCCCTGTCATACCGGCATATAATAGCACACGGCGGGGGACGTTAGTAATAATACCAAAACCAACAGTCGACAAAAAACTAAAAATAAAACCTGTTAATATTGTCATTTAAAGTCCTCCCAATAAAAGATGAACAATAAAACTGCCCAAAATAGCACCAAGTCCAATTGAACCAGCAATCATAACGGCATCAATACCACGTACCAAACCAGAAATAATATCACGATCAATAATTTCACGTAAAGAATTCGTAAACGGTACTCCAGGTACCAATGGCATTAGTGCACTAATAATAATATTAGCCGCACTATTAGCAATGCCTAATTGTTGTAATAAGGTTGCTAACAAGCTAATAACCAGTCCACCGACAATCGCACCAAAATAAGGTGCTTCTGCATGTCTATCACCCCATTTTAATGCAAGGTATCCTAGAATACCTATAAAAAAAGCCAACGTTAAATCGCTCCATGTGGCTTTAAACAATAACATGGGTGCTACCGACACTAATCCTGCCCCAAAAATCTTTTGTGGCCATGTAAAATCAATTACTTTATGATCAATTGTTCGCACTTGTTGTTCCAATTGGATAAAATTAATTTCATGTGCAAAAAAACGGCGTGATACCGTATTAATATCATCTACTTTTTGTAAATTAAATGAAGACGCATTTGGTTTTACTAAATGTGTATTTGAGCCGCTAGCTGTACTAATAAAAATTGCCGTCATTGTGGCGTGACAATTTAAATCAACACCACTAGCTTTACCAACATAATCAATCGTTGACTCAACTCGAGTTGTTTCGGCCCCACTTTCTAGTAAAATTCTTGCCATCATCCCACATACATACATTATGTGATTTAAATCTTCTTCAGCCACTAAAACACCTCCTTTTAAAGGATTATTCCAATAAAAAGGACCAATAAGCACATCGTTTATTGGCCTTTCTAATATTATATTATCATGTTTTGTTACTAAATAATGGTGATATTGGTTGGTTGCTCAATATGAATTTGTGGATGATTCATAATATATTCACCAATTAAATCAGCCGTTTCACGTTGCACTTCACGTACTGCTTTATCCATTGAAAACATTGGAAAATTACCAGCACCACCAGCCCGATAATTATTCATTGTCACTTCGTACGTTTGCTTCAAATCTAATGGCTGACCATCTTTAGTAACTGAAACCACACGTTGACCCATCGGCTTATTCAGATCAAATGTATAATCAATACCACTCCAAATATCATAATTATAATGTTGTACTTTAGGCATCGTAAATAGTGGATTCAGAATGATTTCACCCCGATCATCTAACTTAAAGTAACGTGCGTTTACTTCAAGCGCATCTTTAATATCTTGTCCTGTTAATGCTTCAACTACTAATGTATTCGGAAAAATGTAGTTCGTCATGATATCACGTTGTGTTACGGCATCTGATAATCCACGTACTTCATTATTAAACAATGCCGTATTAGAAATTTGTGTATTTGTTGCTGCCATTTGTACGCGGTTAACCAATTCAATAAATGGATGGTTGTGTAGACGCGCAGCAAAATGATCGGTAATTGCCATATTATCACCAACATGGCCAACTGGCGTATCCAACCAATCATTAACTTTCTGTTGTAATGGATTAATTAGTGCCACAATATCCTCACGCTCAATGCTTTCGCCTGTTGGCAAAATTTGTGCTGTTGCAGCAACTCGCTGGTGTTCCTCATTCAGCGTTAATTTCATTAATCCGACATAATTACCACGATATCCTGGTTGTGTTGTTGGCACACCATTAACAACTTCTGCAATTTCACGATGTTGATGACCTGTTACAAGTGCATCAACTCCTGGTAATTGTAATAGCTGATACCCTTGATTTTCTGATGTTAATTTTTCTAGAGGCTCTCCTGTTTGCAAATCTTGAGCAAAGCCCCCATGATAAGCAATTATTAAAACATCAACCTGTGGTCGTAATTCTGCAATATATTGTTCTGCCGTTGCCACTGGATCTTGAAAAATTAAATTAGTAATGTGAGCTGGTTGTTCCCAATGCGGAATAAACTGTGTTGTTAAGCCAATTATTCCAATTTTGATACCTTTACGTGCAATAATTTTATATGGTTGGCCAACAAATGGTTCGTGTGTTTGTTTGTCTAAAATATTGGCATTCAATAAATTGTCAGTATCTGCAAATACTGTCTCAATGTATTCACGACCAAAATTAAATTCATGATTACCTAAAATACGCACATCATATGAAATCTTATCAGCTAATTTTTGATATATATTTGTTTGGTCAGGTACTATTTTTTGAATATGATTAGTTAATGGTGAGCCTTGAATAAAATCACCATTTTCAATGGTAACCACAACATCGTCTGTTATAGCAACTTGCGCTTGTTGTTCAGCAATAACTGATGCTGCTCGTGTAAGACCTAACTGATTATTTAACAAAGGTCGTCTAAAATCATCAGCACGTATATAACCATGAACATCTGACGTTGATAGAATTGAAACTTGCATGTTGTTCTCCTTATGATATTTCATTTTATGATTAACAATAAAAGGTCGAAGTTTTCCAAATTTTATGGAACTAACTTCGACCTTTTCACATGTATTTTAAAAGGTTAGCCTTCACTTCATCTTATTACTAAACCAAGCGTTTACGTAATTGCCCAGATAGGAAGTCAATAACTGTGACCATTACAATAATTCCCAATAAAATGATTCCTACTTTTGGCCATTGTCGCGTTTGTAGCGCGAAAATCAATGGTGCACCAATTCCACCTGCACCAACAATTCCTAAAATAGCGGCTGAACGCACCGCAATTTCAAAACGATACAATGTATAATTCATAAATTCTGGCATAACCGCTGGAATTGTTGCTAATGTTAACCCATCTAATGTGGAACCACCTGCCGCAATAATCGCCTCATTAGGTCCACGATCAATATTTTCAATGGCTTCTGAGAACAACTTTCCTAGCATACCAATAGAATGAATTGACACCGCCAAAACACCTGCATACGCACCCGGGCCTACTGCCTTAATAAACATAATTGCCAATACAATTTCAGGGAAAACACGAATAATGGTCAAGATTACCTTCCCAATAGTTGAACGTGGCGTAAAGAAACCTTTCTTAGTTCGTGCAGCCAAAAATGCAAAAGGTAACGTTAAAACAGCTGAAATAAACGTTCCTAAGAAAGCAATTGCTAGCGTTTCAATTAACGCACTAACTAAATCTTCACCATCACCTGTGTAAACATATGACCACTCTGGATGAAACAATCCATGAATAATTGACTTTGTTACTGACACTGCTTGTGGCTTGACTGTTGATAGCGGAATACCAGTAAAGGCCCATATAAAAATCAGTGCAATTACTATTGCTATTAAATAAGGACCATATTTTTGCCACGAATTTCGTTGTATTTTTTGCATTATGCCAACGCCTCCCGTAGTCGATTAGAAATACCATCAACAACTATGACAACTACCAAAATTGCTAAAATAACGATAGCTGTTCGATCATAACGGAATAATGATAATGTTTGATCCAAATACAATCCAACACCACCTGCACCTAGGTAACCCAACACCGTTGATGCACGAACATTAATTTCCAACGTATATAGGAAAAAACTCAAAAATTGATTCATAACTTGTGGAATAACTGCAAACACAATTTTTTGAATTCCATTTGCACCAACTGAAGTCAACGCTTCAATTGGCCCTTCATCAATTGTTTCAATGGCCTCATAAAACAACTTAGAAATCATTCCAAAACTAAAAATTGTTAAGGCACCTACTCCGGCCATTGGTCCAATACCAACGATAGCAACGAACACCGCTGCTAATAGCAAATCAGGTAAAGCACGTACCAGATTTAAGAAGAAACGAATAATTCCTCGTAAATAGACATTTTTAACAATGTTACGTGCAGCTAATAAACTAAACGGTATCGCTATAATCGTCCCTAACAAAGTTCCGACTAATGCCATTTGGATAGTTTCAGCAATTGGTGTGATAATCGATGACACATATGACCAATCTGGGTGCATCATGCGAATTAACAGTTGCCAAAATTGATCCCAACTAAAATTAGTTGTTGCACCAGTATTATAACCAGATCCAATAAAAATTACGACAAATAGGAGAACAGCTAGGCTGCCCTTAATATGCCACTTTTCACTGAAGTGGCGTTCAGGTAAAGTTGCGTTCATATCCTACTCCTCATCGCCAGATTCGGCATAAATATCATCAAAATCGTGTTCGTTGACTTGATCAATTGGCTTATCATAAACTAATTTTCCAGCACGTAACCCAATAATACGAGTTGCATACGCCATTGCTAATTCAACACTATGTAAGTTAACAACGACCGTCATTCCCATGTCATTTAAATGTTGTAAATCATCCATAACCATCTTAGTCGTTTTTGGATCAAGAGAAGCAATCGGTTCGTCTGCTAGTACAACATGTGGTGATTGCATCATTGAGCGAGCAATTGCCACACGTTGTTGTTGACCACCTGATAATTCATCTGCTCGCGTATAATATTTATCTAGCATATTAACACGGTCCAAATTCATCGCTGCTTTTTCTTTGTCTTCTTTAGAAAAAAGGCCAAAAGTACTTCTAAATGTTGAATAATACCCAACTCGTCCGGCCAAAACATTTCGCGCAACCGTTGCTCGTTTAACCAAATTAAAGTTTTGGAAAATCATTGCAATATTACGTCTCTGTTGTCGTAATGCTTTCCCTTTTGATTTTGTAATATCCACATCATCTAGTAAAATTTCACCTTCACTAATATCGTGTAGTCGATTAATTGCGCGTAGCAACGTACTTTTACCAGCACCAGACAATCCAACAATGACAACGAATTCGCCTGATTTAATATCTAAATTAATGTGATCTAATCCAACTGTGCCATTCGGATAAATCTTTGAAACATCATTAATTTTGATGGTACCTAAACCATTACCCATATTTTTACTATCCTACCTTCTGTATATATCTATCTAAAATATGTACTAAAGCGAGGCTTGGCATATACATATCAGCCAGGCCCCACTCTAAAAAAATATTAAATTAACTTATTTTTATTTGATATCTTCTACTTGCTTTTGGTACTTACGAACGGTATCAAAGTTTGAATCCTTTGACTTGCTTACACCAGCCCAGCTGTAAACGTCCTTCATAATCTTCTTACCCTTGTCCGTCTTTGAGACCTTTAACATTGCATTTTGGATAGTCTTGGTATCAGCCTTTGAAATTCCCTTACGTAACGTAATCGTATCGTTAGGAATCTTAGCCGTGTATTCTAAGACACGTGTGTCCTTAAATGCATCTGCATTATCTTTCTTAACCAAATTACGGGCATCATCAAAAATAAAGGCAGCATCTGTATCACCATTCAATACTGAGATAACCCCTTGATCGTGACCCTTAACTGTCACTAGATCAGAATCTTTAATAACGTTCATCCCTTTTTTGTTTAAGTCCACAACAGGAAAAATATACCCAGCATCAGAAGTTGGATTTTGAACAGCAATCTTCTTACCCTTCAAATCCTTAGCATTCTTAATACCTGAATCTTTTTTAACCAATACTAATGCACGATAGTAATCAACTAATTTATCAGTATCAGAACCATCATTTTTCTTATCATTAATACCATATCGTTGTGATTGTAAAATAACTTTCGCACCATATTGCTTGTGCGCTTGTACATAAGGATCAGGTGGTAAGAATCCCATATCAACCTTACCTGAACCCATTGCTTCAACAACTGTATTGTAATCAGTTGAAATTGTAACGTGTACTGGAATTCCTAGTTGCTTCTTCAACAACTTTTCCAATGGCTTAGCCTTTGCTTGAATTGTATCTGCTTGAGATGATGGTACAAATTGTACGTTCAACTCTTTCAAATCAACTTTCTTTGACGCTGCATCAGCTGTTACTACTGGTACGGCTGAGACAATCGTCGTTGCCAACATTGCTACGGTGGCTCCCGCTACAACTTTTTTAAACATTACCCTTGTACTCCTTAAAATTTAGTCATATACACTTACAACACTTAAAGGTTACTTAAATAATAACAGCGAACAATTAAATCGTCAACAAAATTAATAGTTCATTTTAATTCAGTTAAACGTTTTAAAAAAAGAATAAAAAGTCTTTAAAGTTCGTGTTTTATTGATTTTATCTTAAATGCTATAAAAAAAGCTATTAAAATCCCATTGGAATTTAATAGCCTTTTCTATTTAACAAATGATTAATACTTAATTATGACGTCGCTTGATTTTCGCTAATCTCAATCCACCAATTAATGATGCCATTACTAGTGATAATACAACTAGTAGGTTATCATTTTCAGTTTCATTAGTAATGCCCGTTTCTGGCAAAACTAAATCTTGCTTATTTTCAGCTACGACATGTTCATTTTGTTCTATTGCTTGGTTATGATTCATTGATACTGATACATTCGTTGTATTTGCATTAACATCAGCCATATCAATACCAGTGTTTAATGGTGTGTCAGTTTGCATATCATTGACTAATACATCCGCATCAGCAACTGTTGAATGATTAATACCATTTTCTTGATCAATGTCATTATCAATTACAGGTACTTGTTCCTCACCACTTGTTACTGGTGTTTGTTCCTCACCACCTGTTATCGGCGTTGGTTCCTCACCACCTGTTATCGGTGTTTGTTCCTCACCACCTGTTATCGGTGTTTGTTCCTCACCACCATTATGCCATTGTTCCATAATACCTGACAAATCAGCTTCCCCTGCTGCTTGTGCGGCTGCTACTTCAGCGTCCGTTGTCGCACTAGCTATGGCTTCCTTTGCTGTTTGTGCAGCTGCATCGATTGCTGCAGTTGCCGTTGCTTTTTCTTCGGCTGTTAGTCCAGCATTTCCTGCTACTGCTGCCTTTGCCGCTTCGGCTGCACTGTCAATTGCTGCTGAAGCCGTCGGCTTTGTTACCTCTGTTTGATCAACATTGCTAATTGCCGCTTCGCCGGCTGCTTGTGCAGCTGCTACTTCAGCGTCTGTTATCGCATTAGCTATGGCTTCTTTTGCTGTTTGTGCAGCTGCATCAATTGCTGCAGTTGCCGTTGCTTTTTCTTCTTCCGTTAACCCGGCATTCCCCGCTACTGCTGCCTTTGCTGCTTCGGCTGCACTGTCAATTGCCGCTGAAGCCGTCGGCTTTGTTACCTCTGTTTGATCAACATTGCTAATTGCCGCTTCGCCGGCTGCTTGTGCAGCTGCTACTTCAGCGTCCGTTGTCACATTCGTTATGGCTTCTTTTGCCGTTTGTGCGGC
>NZ_BLKA01000009.1:0-41520 GCF_010306265.1 Weissella sagaensis
TATTTAACGCCGTTACCACTCGTTGCGTATCCATGACTTGCTTACGAATTTGGTACGGGAAAGCTAAGTTATCTGCCACCGTCTCACCAAATAACGTCGGTTGTTGGAAACAATATGAGACTTGCCGCCGATACATGATTGGGTCATAACTTTCAATCGGCTGCCCATCAAAAAGCAAGGTCCCACTTGTTTTAGAAATCATGGCCGCAATGATCCGTAATAACGTACTTTTCCCACCACCGGATGGTCCCGTTAATGTAATATGAGCCCCAGCTGGAATCTGCCAATCAACATCATGTAAAATATGTTGATCAGCGATTTGATAATTAATTTTTTCTAAACTAATCAATGAATTCATATGCCCACCCCCGATCGCACAATGATCGGCGCCGACAACAGCCGGATGAAAAAGTGCTCAGAAGTCAATAAATTGGACTTATCTGTTTGATGTATTAATACACGAACCTGTGTAGCCATTGGCAAATCCATATGAATCATACCTGAGTCAAAGTGTTCCGTATAACTACGGAGGAGTTCTAATTGAACTTTTAATTTATCATTATTTTCCTTGATCGATCGTTTTTGTCTAGACATACGTTTTCTCCTATCTAGGGAGTATTATATCATTTTATAAAAAAACAACCCCCGTTATCTAACTATTAGATAATAGTTGCTGTTTTAATAGTCTTTTAGAGGGGTCATTATATAATAATAGCCCCTGAATGGAAGGGCATTTTAGTGAGTGCCTAGTCACATATCTAGCTCATAACCAAAGTCCTGGTATTTTCCTTAGAAGTCAATAAATTAATTGGACTGTTTTACTGCGGCACTATATGGCATTTTTTTATTAATGAACGTAGTTATTCAAACTTGTAACTAATTTTTTAATTTCATCACGAACCTTACGGAATTCTTGTAGTTGTTCTTCTAAAGTTCCTGTGGCTTGCGCTGGGTCAGATAAAGGCCAGTGTAAACTCTTGGTTTGAGGGGGAAGCATAGGACATTTATCCTTGGCATCACCACATAAAGTAATAACTAAATCTGAAGTGTTCAAATAATTTAGATCAATTAATTTAGAGTAGTGGCTACTAATATCTACTCCATCTTCAGCCATAACTTTAACAGCATTTAGATTTAACCCATGAGTTTCAATCCCTGCACTCTCGATTTGAAACTCATTTGCCGGCAATATTTTTTTTGCATATCCTTCAGCCATTTGACTGCGACAAGAATTTCCTGTACATAAAAAATAAATTTTTTTCATTCTAAACCACCTATAATTTTAATTTGTATAATACCATAAACTTAAATGCAATGCTTCCATCAACATAGGTGTATAAGTATTAAGGTCTTCTATGTAATTATAGACCTTTAACGCAATCATTTCTGAATTATTCAGCGGATAGATCAGTATATGAACGACCTTGATTGTGCATCTCAACAAGAGACTGCTTAAATTCTTTTTTTGTATCGAATCATATTAAAAAATGCTCCTATGCTATTAGTTTACAGGGCAGAAGAAAATCTGTCCGTAAATCTAGCATAAGAGCAATACTTTCCAACACCAAAAATTCTAGATCCGATTATTTTTGTTAAACGAGATTTCTATATATAATGGAATTATAAATTTACTGTTGGGGGTTTTTATGACTGATTTATTTGCAGATGGGACTATCTCTATCCATGGAGCTCAAGAAAATAACTTAAAGGATGTCAGTTTAGATATTCCTAAGCACAAAACGACTGTATTTGCTGGTCTTTCTGGGTCTGGTAAATCCTCTTTAGTTTTTGATACATTAGCCGCTGTTTCCCGACGTGAATTGAATGAAACTTTTCCTAGTTTCACCCAACAATATTTGCCTAAATACGGTCAACCTGAAGTGAACCGAATCGACAACTTACCAGTGGCAATTGTGGTTGAACAGAAGCCTATTGGTCGTAATTCTCGATCTACTCTGGCAACCTACACCGGCATCTATTCCGTCTTACGTTTGATGTTTTCTCGAATTGGACAGCCTTGGGTTGGGTATTCTGAATGGTTTTCCTTTAACCTACCTCAGGGAATGTGTCCAAAATGTCAGGGATTAGGCTTTGTTGACGACGTAGATGAACGTCAATTAATTGATCCTAATAAATCACTCAATGAAGGTGTAATGACCTTTGCCGGGTTTCAACCGGGAACTTGGCGTTGGAAGGAATATGGCAACAGTGGATTATTTGATTTAGACAAAAAAATTAAAGACTACACCGATGAAGAATATGATTTATTCATGCACGCTCCGCAACAAAAATTAAAAAATCCACCGGCAAATTGGGGCCGTACGGCATTATATGAAGGACTAGTTCCACGTATGCTTCGCTCTGTTATTCATAGTGCCTCAGGTCGTCATCATGAAGCTGCCTTATCAAAGATTGTCACTCGAAAAACTTGCCCAGTATGTCATGGAACACGTCTGAACAAAAAGGCTCTAACTAGTAAAATTGCTGGCAAAAATATTGCAGAAGTCAGCGATATGGATTTAGTAAGTGTCCTAAAATTTTTGGATAATATCTCGGACCCCAAGGCTAAAACAATGGTGCGTGAACTACATAGTAAAGTTCAAGCTTTGGTCGACATTGGTTTAGGTTATCTTTCCCTTGGCCGTGGAACTGATACTCTATCTGGTGGAGAAGCTCAACGAATTAAAATTGCCAAATATTTGACGAGTTCCCTATCCGATTTAGTTTACGTACTCGATGAACCAAGTGTAGGACTCCATCCTCACGATATTAAATTAATTACCCAATCCTTAAAAAAGCTCAAGGAACATGGCAATACCATTATCCTAGTTGATCACAACCCTGCCATTATTTCGACAGCAGATTATGTCGTAGAGATGGGACCACAAGCCGGCAAAAATGGTGGTCAGGTAACTTTCACTGGTACCTACGACGAACTATTACGGTCAGATACGATTACGGGTAAAATGTTACGAGAAAAAATCACTTTCCCAAAGCCTCGTGAACCTCAATCTTGGCTAAATGTTAGTCATGTAACTTCTCATAATTTAAAAGACGTATCTACCAGAATCCCTCACGGTGTAATGACCGTGATATCTGGACCAGCAGGTTCTGGGAAAAGTACTTTAGTCCAAGCTTTCAAACAACAAGTTTCTGATCAAGACTATATTGATTTGAGTCAGGATTCTGTAGGTTTGAATATTCGTTCTACACCTGCAACTTACTTGAACATTTTAAATCCTCTACGAAAGCTTTTCAGTAAAGCCAACAATGGCGTTTCAACACAACTATTTAGTTATAACGGTAAAGGTGCTTGTCCCCGTTGCAAAGGTAAAGGTGTGATGATCACCGAGATGGCATTCATGGATCCAATCGTCCAAGAATGTGAGTTGTGTCATGGGAAACGTTATAGCCAAGAAGCACTACAATACACTTATCATGGCAAAGATATTTCTGAGGTTCTAAATCTTTCTATCAACGACACTTTAGAGTTTTTCAAAGATGTGCCAGATATCTACAAAAAGGTTAGTCTACTCTACCAAGTTGGACTTGGTTATTTAAATCTTAGCCAGTCGATGACCACTTTATCTGGTGGTGAAGTGCAACGTGTTAAGTTAGCAATGGAATTGAATCATACCGGCCGAATCTATTTCTTAGATGAACCAACAACCGGATTGCACTTACAGGATACTCAACAATTGATCGATTTATTTGAAGGATTGGTTGATAAGGGCAATACATTAATTCTGATTGAACATAATCTGAAATTAATTTCACGAGCCGATTGGTTAGTCGATATGGGACCCAATGCTGGTAAATTCGGCGGTCAAGTTTGTTTTGAAGGTCATCCAAAAGATAGCCTAAACGATAAAAACTCTCGGACTGGTGCTGCATTAGCAGCTATAATTTCTTAAAAGATTCAAAAAGATCACCTCATTTAAAGTGCAACACAAAAGTTAGACAAAATTGAATATTTTTAAACTGCTAAGGCATGTTCCCTGTATTCGCAGGGAGTCATGCCTTTTGTTTTCTGTGATATTCGTGTGACTTAACACACCTTCAAGTTCACCATGTTGACATTTAAAATATCGCGCCAGTGATCATATAATCGATCAACCGTTACACCAGAATAATCTGTGGGGCAGTCCCAGCCTTCACCCTTTAGCTTGGCAGCTACAGCTTGTTCAAATTTATCTTCCGCTATTTAACTAGTCTTCTTTTCTTTTTTAGTTGTACCTATTTACCAAAATGCCACCACTTTTTAGGTTTAGATTGTGACTCCGGGCTGCTATTTTCAGGTTCCGGTTGTTTGTCTGACGTCACTTCTTTTTCACCATCATCATGCGGTGCCATAGTTAAGGCTTTCAAGTCCGTAATTTCTGCCTTGTATTCTTCGAGCAGTTGTTTGTCCTGTAAGGCCAATCTTTGTTGCTGGTCTAGTAATTTATGTAACTCCTTCTTTTCAGATTGAATTTCTGATACTAAATTGCGAAGGAATTTCACTTCATCTTGATCATAAACATCATCTTTTTCGTTGTCGTCAATATCATCTTTATGTTGATGTTCTTTAGTTGATGAACCATTTTTAAACATTGATTTAATAGTCTTTTGGCCGTCAACATTAACGTAAACGGTATTACCTTTTGTTGATGTAAATTGACGTAAATCGATTGACGTATCTCTTTTTATCTTTTGCCATATGGCCTGCTTTGAAACGCCCAATTCATCAGCAAGTTCTCGAATTGTTTTTAAATTTTCACTCATGATCTATATCCTGCCTTTTAACGATTGGTAGATACTGTTCAATTGATTTTTTAAGATACTTAGCAATATTCTTTTTCGAATAGTCATCTTGTTTATCTCTGATATATGCTAAGTGTTCTTTCACGCCCTTTAAACCACGTAACTCTTTTAATTCGTCATAGAGTGGATAAACATTTTTCTGTAGCCCTGACAAAATAGCCGTATCCGTCAAATCAATATACGACAATAAGAAATGTTCCATCAGCAATTTTGTATATGGGCTCTTCATAGCTTCATACACGAGGTCTTTTTCACTTTCTTCTTTTCTTATCTTACCGTCAATATAGGCTGGGTCATCTTGTTTGTAACTAGTATCGTCTGCCACCTGTTTTTTCGTGATATGAAAGACAATACTGTCAATACTCCGTCCTTTTTTTACCTTATCGTACGCTACATTAAAGCTAGTACGATCTGTAATTTCTGCTAAAGGTTCTTTCAATACCCTAGTTTCAAAGTTTGCAAATTTTTTATATTCATTAACAGTATCAGTCATTTCTCGTAACTCATGCATCCTTATTATGGGATTACGATAACCTTCAACTTGTGCCTCTCGGCGTCCACCTTTAACGTGATAATGCTCATACTGATTGTAATTCATCGATAACCATCGATATAAAATAATAGCATATTTGCTATTTAATTCCGCAAGGTCTGACAAAGCATGTTGCGTAAAATTATTTTTTAGATTAATTAAATATGGCATAATTCGGTCACTGAACTCGATAGTGACTTCATCATGATAATCAGCCCATTTAACATAAGGAATCGGTACAATACTCTCAAAATCAAAACCTTTGTCTTGTTCTTTTTTAATCTGAAAAAAGGCTTGCTTTTGCATTTTTTCAACAGCTTCTTTAAATCGACTATGTTTGTTGTTGTCATCAACTTTAAAAAACGCAAACAACTCCCGTTTCGATAAATACACTGTTTGATCTTTGGGTGGATTATCCGTATCAATTAAAGACACAGCTAGCTCAAACATTTTGAGTGGCGTCTTATCCATTTTGGCAATGGACGTGATTAAACTATTATGTTCGACCACTTTACGTTTCGCCAAATCAGGCGCTGTCTGTTCTTTCCTTGAATTCAATTCTGTTATAATAGCCATACAAATACGCTCCTTTGTGCGTGTTATTAGAAGCATAAAGAAAAACTTTTAGCCAGGATTTTCTTTATGCTTTTATTGTACACCGAAGTAACTACATTTAAAGTTTTTTTGTAGACCTATACATAGTTTTTTGTAGACCTATACATAGTTTTTTGTAGACCTATACATAGTTTTTTGTAGACCTATACATAGTTTTTTGTAGACCTATTAGGTTTAAAACCCTTGTCATTACTGGATTTATAACCACGCAAAAGAACAAAAGATTAAAATATATAAGATAAACTTATAATAGGCTGTGCCTTCTTCACCTTTAAAAAATTATTTCAAAAGAGTTTATTCATATCACTATGATTGATAAACAAGCTCAGCGCATTTTATCGGAGGACCTTTATTGAAGATCCAGTAAGTTTAAAACTGCCTATTACATCGTTATAGGTAATTTTAAATATATATTGATATAAACAAAAATTTAAAGTTGCTTAGAATGTACATTCTAGCTATTAAAAGCACTTACCGACTGGTACAACTAAATTAACCAAGGGGCAATAACTAAAATAAAAAAATTACCATATTTGACTACGCCAATAAAATATACATACAAGAAAAACAAGTAATATGAAAATACAAGTAGAAAAGAGTTA
Source organism: Weissella sagaensis (assembly GCF_010306265.1). Classification (NCBI taxonomy): domain Bacteria; kingdom Bacillati; phylum Bacillota; class Bacilli; order Lactobacillales; family Lactobacillaceae; genus Weissella; species Weissella sagaensis. The sequence goes on from NZ_BLKA01000009.1 coordinate 6,553, forward strand.
GTCAGTTACCGTTTCACCCATATGACTCTCTATTCGCTATGTGTTGTATATAGCATTTAATGAGGTATCTTTTCAGAAATTTTTACCACGCACTGCAAATAATTAAACACAACTTAGATGACTTTCTATGATTTTTTAATTATGTAGATATGAATTACCTGTTTCATGAAAGGGTTTGCTGTGGTAAACTGAAAGCATCAATTAAATACAAATGCAAAAAAAAGCCCCAAGAATTGGTGTTCTTGGAGATTGCTTTTTATAAGAAGTACCTTGTCGGGATTGGCGTCCCACTTGGTATGACTTGATGTGCACAACCACATCAAGATTTACTTTTAAGTATAACATATCTGGTAGCGGTGTAAAGTTTTTAGACAAGATATGGTTAGAAAAAAAGACAGGAAAATTCCTGGCAAAGACGATAACAACGGACTTTGTGGATCTTGATGAGAGAACCACAAAGCCTTTTTCTTTTGCCGGGGAGTAGTGTTAACCGATATCAAACAAGCGTATAACTCACGCAGCTAAAAAGAAGCCTAGGTGGACTCTAGGACGTTAAGTGAAGGTCCTTGCTGTGCGCTCCATGGACAGTGTAAACAAAGAAATGGAGAGGAAATGCTAATTAGTCCACGTTTGGATAGCTAATTAGGATTCGGTCACGGGTTGCGCCGTGATGAAGACATAAAGCCTGCGGAGAAGCTGGTTCAGTAATGAATCGAAGTCGGTAGTCCCCGGATTGTGTAAAGGGTTAAACAGTTACCTATATGAAAAAACGTCTCTAATGATGGTTTAGAGACGTTTTTTAGTTGTCAATATCTTCATATGTTAACAATATATAAACAACGTCAAAACACAACCGAATGGGTTGTAAGGGATAGCTTGCGCGTAATCTACTGTGACGAAAGTCAGTCGTTATGAGATGCACATAATGAAGCTCACCAATTGCCCCACTTAGGGGATTGTTGGTGAAATGTCGAGAGAGAGCTTTGCGAGCTGGTTATAACGATAGTATTTGAATTAGTCGTTTTGTTGTGAGGCATTGAGAGAGTTGTGTGCTGTTAAAAAACAGGTCAGTATACATAAAAAAATATTAGTTATGCGAAAAAATATGTAAGAAACCAAAATACGAACCCTGAGAGCAATCCTGTTGGTACAATAGCATACAAATAATTTTTTATTTCAAACCAGCTCATTTTTTTATGAGTTTGATTAATTTCAGTCGATAACCGATTAGCGACTTGGTCCATAGTCCTTTGAACGGTCTGGTTTAGGCTGTCGTTTAGGGCTTTCAACGTGGTGTTGTTGCTCTTTTGCAGACTGTTTATCTGTTGCAATTCGTCGATTGTTTTGCGATTGACCGTCTTTGTTTGTTCGTTGAACTGATTTTGAGCGTCTTTGAGCAGAGCGACTAATCGTTCTCTGCTGGTTTCTTTGCTGTTCTCTAAATTGTTCAAGGTCTCTTGAAAGGCTTGATTGACCTTTTGGCTGGCTTGGTCGATTTGTGTCAGCTGTTCGGTCAGTTCGATTTGTTGTTTGCTTTGTAGTTGAATTTGTGTGCCCTGATAGTTCCTGATTTCTTTCAGGGTCTGATTGAGCGCTGTTAAATCTGTTTGTATCTGGGTTTCTGGTATCTGTTTGGTTGTATCTTGGGTCTCTAGTACGTCTTTCCAACTCATTGTAAATTGCCTCCTTTTCGTAAGCTGTGCCAAGTTTATTGCCACGAGCTTTATAATTCGTCCCAGTTAGCTGATAGGTAAGGTCTTTACCTCGTTCCCATACATCTATTGCTTTTTGTTTTAAATCGTCTTTAAACGCTTGAAAATCGGAAATAAGTTGATTAGACATCGTACTATCAACAGCCTGCCTTATTTGCTCTTTCCATGTGGGTTGCCTACGATCATGCATTTTAATTTCTGCCATAGAACGTTTTTCATAGCGTTCAGGATCAGGGTGCGTTACTTCTAGTCCATGTTTTTGTACGATTTCATCGGTGTTATGAACGAGCTTTTCACGATATTCTTGCCAATTTCCGTGCATTTTCTTGCCGGTTTCCAAGTCGATTGCCCCAATGACAGCGTGAATATGTAAGGCGTCCGTATCAGCATGCTCATATAGTGCCACTTGTTGATTAGGGTAGGTTTGTTGATACACTTCTTTGGCAATATCGAGCGCTTTTTGTTGGTCGTTTTCGTTTGTCGGGTCAAATTCTTTGGGACTAAACGAGATACGACTAGCATACGCTTGTGTTTTGCCTTGATTACCATACACTTCACGGACTTGTTTAAATTGACTTTTTGCGTAGTCAACATCAAGGTTTAGTCCGTCTTTTAAAACTGCCCGTTTTTCAGCGTAATTGACAAGGCGTGACGCGCTGGCAGACCGTTTTATGTGAGTTGTTGCCATATGTGTGCCACCTCACTTTGCAGTTCCTGCAATGCTTGGGCAGGGACATTGCCCCCTTGATTGGCATGTTTGGTTAATTGATTAAGATTGCCCCCGATTTTTGCTAATTGACGGGTCAATTCTTGGGCTTCTTTTGCGCCAATCTTAGGGGCAACGATCCGTGCCCCTTGTGCCTTCTTTTTGACAAAAGCAGGCACGGACATATTTAAAGTTTTCGCAGATTGCGAAAGCTTTAAATAGTCCTGCTCGCTCACTCTAAAATTGATTTGCCGACTGTCTTTCCGATTGGGTTGTTTATCGGATAGAGAGCTAGCCATATTGTGTTGTTCGCTCACAAACCCCACCTCCCTTTGTTTTGCCTTTCAGGCAAGTGAATTGATTGATTAAGCTCGTGAAACCCTAAGGGTTTCTACTCACATAATAAATCAATTCGTGGGGTTTGGCAAGCAACCCACATGCTAGCCACTTAAGTGACTGATTTGGTGCTTGCAAAGGGGACGCTAGCGCTCGCCCCTTGACCCCCTAGCTACGCAAACTCATGGAAAAATGACTAGCTATATGCTAGCCACTTTTTACCAATCGTTGCGTATGCCATTTGCGGAATAAATCCGCAAATGGCGTCTACCCGACGGGGGCTGTCTGCCGAATTATTTTGCATAATAAGCATGATTTCATCAAGACAAATTTCGCACTTGACGCATGCTCTAAGCAGGAGATCTTCCAGCAGACTATTTCATGGAAAGTTCTGCCCGAACAGGGCAATCTAAGCTAGATTGATCGCAAAAAATATATTATGTAGTTACATATTATATTTTGATATACTAATTAACGGCAATTTGTCCTGAAAGGTTTTGTTGTAATGGTATTTCAAATTATCTCGTTTAATATACTGATAAGCATTTTACTTAGTGATACATAAAAGTCGTGATACAATTAGCCGTAGTTCGAAAGGGTATTATGGTCACTAAGTTACACATATAAGTTTTTATGGAGGCATTGTAATATGGCAAATTCCTACGGAAATGATCCTTTTTTCAATAATGATATGGATGATATTTTTAACCAAGTATTTAAACGTATGGGGAATCCTAACTCAGATTCTGCTCGCTACTTGGTTAATGGTCAATCGTTAACTTCAGACGAGTTTACTCAATATCGAGCAACTGGTAAATTACCAGAACAAGCAAAAACAATTGAAGTATCTAAAGATGGACAACAAGCTCTTAAAAAGGGTGGTATTTTAGAAAAATTAGGAACCAACTTAACAGAACAAGCACGCGATGGATTGCTAGATTCAGTTATTGGACGTGAAAATGAAATTCAAGAAACAGCGGAAATTTTAAGCCGTCGAACCAAAAACAATCCAATTTTAGTTGGCGATGCGGGGGTTGGTAAAACAGCCATAGTTGAGGGACTGGCGCAAGCGATTGTAAATGGTAAAGTTCCAGAAGCAATTCGGGACAAAGAAATTTACTCTATTGACTTGTCCTCCTTAGAAGCTGGAACTCAGTATCGCGGTTCTTTTGAAGAGAACATCAAAGACTTAGTCAAGGAAGTTAAGGCTGCTGGCAATATTATTCTATTCTTTGATGAAATCCACCAGATAATTGGTACTGGTTCAACAGGTGGTGAAGACGGTGGTAAAGGCTTAGCTGATATTATTAAGCCAGCATTGTCTCGTGGCGAACTAACCGTTATTGGTGCCACTACCCAAGATGAATATCGCAATACAATTTTGAAAAATGCAGCTTTGGCTCGTCGATTCAATGATGTTGTAGTCAATGAACCTAATGCTGAAGACACTCTTAAAATTCTGAAGGGTATCAAAAACTTGTATGAAGAACATCATCATGTAAAATTGCCAGATGATGTTTTGAAGGCAGCGGTGGATTACTCCATCCAATATATTCCACAAAGAACGCTACCAGATAAAGCAATTGATTTGATTGATATGACAGCGGCTCATTTGGCAGCACATCAGCCTGAAAATGATGAAACAGCTTTAAAGGAAAAGCTCAATCAATTGCAAAAAGAAAAAGATCAAGCGGTGGAAAAAGAAGACTTTAAGCGGGCCGCGGATTTGAAGCAACAAATCGAGGCTGCTAATAAGCAAATTGATAATGTAGGTAAAAAGGAAGAAGTAGTGGCTACCGTTGATGATGTTGCTCAATCAGTAGAACGGTTAACGGGAATTCCAGTCTCAGATATGGGTGCTAATGATATTGAACGGTTAAAAGATTTGGATAGTCGCTTAAAGAGTAAAGTTATCGGTCAAGATCAAGCGGTAGCAATGGTTGCTAGAGCTATTCGTCGGAATCGAGCTGGCTTCTCAGAAGGTGAACAGCCTATCGGTAGTTTCCTATTTGTTGGTCCAACCGGGGTTGGTAAAACTGAATTAGCTAAACAATTAGCATTAGACATGTTTGGTGATAAGGATGCAATCATTCGATTGGATATGAGTGAGTATTCAGATCGGACTGCTGTTTCAAAATTAATTGGTACATCAGCTGGTTATGTAGGCTATGATGATAACTCTAATACCTTAACGGAACGAGTACGTCGAAATCCTTATTCAATTGTATTACTAGATGAAATTGAAAAAGCAGATCCACAAGTATTGACGCTTTTGCTTCAGGTAATGGATGACGGTCGTTTGACGGATGGACAGGGTAATGTAATTAACTTCAAGAATACCATTATTATTGCTACATCCAATGCTGGATTTGGTAATGAAAAGTTAACTGGCGATGCAGACAGAGACCAAACTTTAATGGATAAGTTGGCTCCATTCTTCCGTCCAGAATTCCTAAACCGGTTCAATGGAATCGTTGAATTCTCACATCTAACTAAGCAAGATTTAAGTCAGATTGTTGATTTAATGATTTCCGATGTTCAAAAAACACTAGCGAAAAAGGATTTGACTTTGAAAGTAACCGATGCAGCTAAGGATTGGTTGATGGAACAAGGATATGACGAAGCAATGGGAGCTCGTCCATTAAGAAGGGTGATTGAACAACAAATTCGTGATAAGGTAACGGATTTCTACCTTGACCACTTAGATATCAAAAACTTGAAGGCTGATTTGAAGGATGATCAAATCGTGATTGAGCAAGCCTAACTTAGCAAACAGCTTACTTTGGGCTTTGTTTACGGAAAGCGAGGATGACAGATTAATTTCTGTGATCCTCGTTTTTATTTGGGTTTTAGTTCAGAATAAGGATTATTGGTTTTGTTATTTTTAATAACTAAAATTTACCTAATAAAAGCTATCTTTATTAGACTTATGACCGATTTAAATGTAAACAAAAATGATAGTTTTTTTCTTCTTAAATTATGCATAGGGTATACCCTTTTCTAACATATCTTTATTTTGTGACAGAGAACGTGTGAATGATACAATGGCTCCCTTGCTAGCTGAATAGTCGATCAAAGTTGGTGCACCTGCATATGCAGTAATCGAAGCTGTATTAATGATCGCATCATGTTGGCTAAGTAACATGAATAATGCTTAGTTAGCATAAACATTCCCAAAACATTTGTTTGGAATGTTCTTGTAAACTCAGCAGCAGTAATATCCTACAAGTGTTCATGTACATGTTGCTCTCCTGCATTATTGACCAGGATATCAACCTTGGGGAATTTTTCTGTGATTTTATCCGCTAGTTCAACCACTGCATCTTCACTACCAATATCAGTGGCAAAAGCCAATGGCTCTTTACCAACTTCACTAATTCTCTTCGCTGTTCTATCAGCATCGGCGTCAGATTCATAATACACGAGCACAACTTGTGCTCCTTCTTTGGCGAATAAGATAGCCGTGGCGGCACCAATACCACTGTCACCACCAGTAATTACAGCGACTTTGTCCTTCAATGACTGGCCTGGCGCATAACCATATGCTTCCAATTTCGGTTGTTCGCTTAAATAAGCGTCTTCATCTTTTTGCAAATAACCTTTTTTTGGTCCTTGGCTCTTAGGCCCATGTTCATGTGGCATGTTAACTACCTCCTCAGAAATTTGTTAATTTTTGGATTGCGGCACAGGTAAAAATCACCTAAGTTGCATTTAAGAAAAAAGAGGCTATCAACCTGATAGTCTCTTTACTTTTATTATTTACCTCGTTAAGGAAAGCGGTAAGAATGTAATGTGACGGTATAGTAACCCTATATATTATAGCTTTACCACCTTTTCTACCAATCTTCTTGTAGAAATCTTTGTCGTGGGTGTCAGCAGTTTTTTCACCGCCCTTTTCCCCGATTTTTTCATAGAAATCCTTATCGTGGGTCTTAGCGGTCTGTTTGCCGCCCTTTTGCCCCGCTTATTCTCTCGTCATTTTCTAGTCATCTCTATCTTTAGCCATACAGTGAACCTCCTTAGGTTAACTTATGTTTTTAGAAATAATTTCCTTAACGATTATGCACATACTAACATGCCTATAGTGGCGTGAAAATATAACGCTTCCTGTTATTTTCCTTAGGAGTTATCGATACTTGGCAAGCCGACAACGTCATTTGGCCAGCTGCTAAGCAACGTCTTTAAATGGGTCAGCCAGGCTACTATTTTACCCAGAGCTAAGGTAGGTATGAGGTGAGTTTCCACAATCATGACCACTATGAGTTTATACCCTGAGTTAGTCCAATCACTAACAGAGAGCTGAAATTTGGTATAGTGGCTGCTATCGGGGTTTAAATATAAGACGGCAAAACCCACTTAGAACTAATTTTAAGTAAATTAAAAACGATACTAACAGCCTCGTATTGGCAGTCAGTATCGTCTTTGGCTAATTATCTTTAGTAAATGGGTACCTGTATAGCTAGTTGCCAAGAATTATTTATTCCCATTGTCATTCTCATTTGTTTGATCACTTAATTTATGGTCCAATTTTTCTAATTGGTTATGAGCAAAATGTCGCCCGCCCAAACCAAAGGCGAGGGCGAAGGCCACTGCAAGGCCACCGACGATAAAAAGGAATGCGGTGTTAACGATACTATTGGCAAAGTCTAGTTGGTCTAAGGCCATAAAGACGGCGAAAATTCCAAAGACTACTTGGGTAATCATACCGAGCCATTTATTTTTAGTAGCGTTCGTAAGGACTTTCCCGACAAACTGACCACCAAAGAAACCAAGCCCTAGAATTATCACAGCAAATAATAAGTTCGGTAAGTAGCTAATGATTGCCTTTCCTACCGTGTCTAGCACTTCGAGCTTAAGGGCGTGTAAAGCTTCAACAACGAAGAAGAGGCCTACAATGGCTGCAACAACCTGACCTAAAATTTTGGAAAGAGCAGTTGTTGGAGCTTTTTCTTTAGGGTAGGCTTCTGCCGCCATTTTATCGATACCAGTATTGGCCAACAAACTCGTAACAAGATTACCAGCAACCTTTGCAATCACGATACCGACTGCCAGTAAGATTACAGCAACCAAAATGTCTGGAATAGCAGCTAAGATACTATTCAAAACGGTAACAAGTGGCTTTGTGATCGTTGAGATCTTAAGCGCTTCTAAAGCAACGATCGCAATTGGAATCAAGACAAGTAAGTAGCAGACCATCGCCAAAACATTGGCAATTGAGTCTTTCGTATCTTTGTTAGGCGACGTACCAACAAATTTATCAATGTAATGATCAACTTTTAGGGTAGCTGCTAAATTGTAGACTAAGTTCTTAACAAGCTTGGCAACGAGGAACCCAATCGTTAGTAAGACAGCTGCCAATAAAATATTAGGTAAGTAGCTTAAAATGTAATTCATCATGTCTGTGATTGGCGATGCGATTGAATCCAAGCCAAAAGTTGTAAAAATTCCTGGCAAAAAAAGTAGCCAAACCAAATAATAGAATATCTTACCAAGTGCAGTTATCAAAGCATCTGCCTGTTCCATATTAGTAAAAATATTCCATTTAACAAAATATCGGTCTAGATGAGTTTTTTTGAAGCCCTTAGTAATTAGATACTTAATAAGTATAGCCAAAAGCCATGCAACTAGTATTAATATTAGCCCTTTAATCAGAGTAGGCAACATATTTTGAAATGACTGCCATAATTTTGTAATATCCATAAAATGATTCCTTTCTACAATTGAGAATAACTACGCGTAGATACTATCATAGATAAATAATTTTGTAAAAAATTATATTTATTTAGTATCATCTTATTATAATACTATCTAAAAGATCACACTTCATAAAGACACTCAGATTTAACTACTTTGTGAATTAATACTATGATAGACATTAATATATATAAATTTTTTATTTAACAAGATCTTTTAAATAAATGTTCTACAATATTTGGTACCGAGGACTAATCTGTAAGATTAGTCCTCGGTACCTTTTTGTTATACTTGTATATAATTTATGGCAAGCACAAAAAACAGATCAGCTGTAATTAGTCTGTCACACAAGATCCCTCTAGGAATGACCTATAACGTGGGGAAGTATATCGAGATTTTGATTGGAATTAAAGTCATACCGCGTATTTGATATCATGCATAATCCGTTATAGCAATAGTCTGTGTTACTACTTTAAACAGTATTCTTACCATATTTGAACTGCTGTTAAAACGATTATTATTGATTTATTTACCCCTTATCGCCAGATAATTCATGATTTATTTCTACATGGCCAAATCATTACCGATCGATTTCATGTCGTGACATAAGTCTATCGTTCATTGAACACAATTCGTATTCAAACAATGAAAGATTCATATTACAGGAACACGGACTTATAGGCAATTAGATAATTATTGGAAATTTATTTTGAAAGATGGAACCGCACTAAATTACATTGATTTTCGTAAGCGTCGTGGTTATCGTTATGCTTATCTAACAGATCAAGAGGTTATTGATTATCTATTGGCTTTGTCTCTAGAACTACGATCTGCTTACAATTTTTATCAAGATGTGCTGTACACTGCTCGTTATTAGGACTCCAACCAATTATGGGAAACTACCAAAACTGATTATCAAGATCCACGTTTCCAACGATTACCTGAAACTATGAAAAAATCGCGCCAAATGTTAAAACACCACATATCAGAAATTTAAAATAGCTTTATTTACACATTCTCAAACAGATCCGTAGAAATGACCAACAATAAGATAAAAGCTATCAAACGGATAGCATATTCATTTCACAATTTTGAACTATTTTGTTTACGTATTTTAATTTCTTTTCAAGAAGGTCCCTATTTGTAAAATTATAAACAAAAAGCAACCAAATTTATGAAAAATTCAGTCGCTTGAATAGCCTTTAGTATTAGTTAACGAGTAAAAAAATCACTCTGCCTTTTTATAGTCCGCTGGTGCTGGCCTACCCTTAACTTCTTTCTGAGGGCTTAATGAAGTAGATTCTTCTTCACTCTTATCTTTTTTTGTACTATCTTTAGTCATAGTAACCTCCTTATCTACTTAATACTATACATTCGATACTAATTAATTGTAACAAAATACATCCATAACATAAAGCCTCCATGATTGCCAACATAAAGAGGCATTGTATCACATAATTGCTGGGAATTTCTTTTGAAATTATATTCATGGGCTTTTTCAGCTAGTAAATAATTAATCAGGAGTTTAATATTCATAATTTTCACTTCCGCTCATATCAAGGGTTTCAGCCGTTTTAATTAGATAGTAAAATAATGCTCGCTAATTATATCGTTTTGGTATTTACCTATTACGTACTCCCACAAAGCGTCATACAACTTACGTTTAGCAGGGTCAGGGTTATGTGAAGAGTATTCCCAAAGTTCCTGTAAGTCAACCATTGGCGGTTCAAAAAATATGCGCGTCCTAAATTGACCTCACCTATTCCCTGGTGTAAATCGCTAGTAACTAAGGGATCTTCGGCAGCCACTACTTTGTTAATTTGCTTTTCCATTGTCAACATTGAGGCCCCAGTTTGGGTCATCACATAGTGCCTATCTCTCTTCCAACTAAACATCTTTAATGGGAACACCCGCAACACTCATGGCTTCCTTTCTTTTTAGCCGTTCAAGTTAAATTCTTTTTTTAATAGTTGTTCTAAATATCTAGAAGCTGTTAGCTCTTTTTCTTTAGCACGTCTAGCTAGTTTATTAGCAATGTTTTGTTTTAAAGTGTAAGAGTTTGAAATTCTAGGTGCAGGGGTTTCATTTATTACTGGGTTACTGTTCATACTATCCTTTAATTGGTCCATTTTATCTGCCTCCTTTCTATCACATGTTTTTGATTAGTTCATTAAGAAACTTAGAAGCAGATTTAAAATTATGTTCTTTTGCTAAAGCGTCAAGTCTCTTTCTGACACTTGGTTGAAGTGAAAATGTATAATTTTTTGTTCGTTCATCTTCATCTGCATCATTAAATACAGGAATTACTAATTTATCTTTGGGTTCAAATTGCTCTGTTTTTTGTAGAGCTTGTTTTATCTGTTTATTCTCTGGGTTAAATGCCATATCCAATTCTCCTTTATACTTAATATGCATACGTACTAAGTATACATATGATTAATAAATATATCTATTGTCTATAATCTGTTAGTAATTTCTTGGAATGTTTTATCAATATTATCAAAAAATTCACGTTGATTAATATATGTCTTATGATCTAGAGCCATTGTTGATAACGACGTTTTATCAAGTGTAGAACGATTAAATAATTCTTTTTCTGGAACTGTTGCAAGGACGTTAGGGTCATCTTTTAATGCTTCTAGCAGTTCGTGGGAAGATTTAGTATTATGTTTAATCATGTTAGCAATAAAAAATAACTTAGCAGTTACATAAGATTGTCTACTAGAATAATCTATTGCTTCTTTTTGTAATTCGTTTATGCGTTCTTCTAAATTAAATTTTGCATTGTAGCCATGTTCACTAGGTGTAATTGGGCTAAGTATAGCGTTACTAATAATCACTGCATTTTTGGTTGCCGTAGAAAAATCAGGGTGACTATCCAAAATAATATAATCAAAGCGTTCTAAATTCAAACGATCATAGTTATCTGATAACCACATGTATAGCAACATATTTTTATTTGTTTTATTTTCCAGATCTCTTTCAATATCATCTAAGTGCATATCTCCGGCAATTAAACTAATATTGTCTTTGATTTCATGTATTTTCACTTTGCCTCTTCCTAAAAAGATATTTCCGACAGTTTCTGCACTATCATAAATTCCATAGGTTTGAGTTAAATTACTTTGATGATCTAAGTCGACAAACAGGACGTTATTGTTGTGGGAAGCTAACCACTCACCATAATTAAAGGTAAGTGTTGTTTTGCCAACGCCACCCTTTATGGCTGAAAACGTAATAATCTTCATTATTAATCCTCCTCATACGCATTAAGTATGCTTAATATTTATCCTTATAAGTATAATAACATAGCATAATGATGTTTACAATTAATACGTATAATTTATATTTATACGTATAATTATAAGGGATAAATATCTTTGAATCGCCTTTGTTGTGTACGTTCGCTAATGCCTGTCTTTCTAGCAATCATTTTGTAAGTCATGCCTTGTTGGCGCAACTTATAAGCTAAACGTATTTGTTCATCTGTGTAGGTTTGTGGGCGTCCCTCATGAAAATAGGGGTCATGTGTTTTAGCGTATATTTTACCCTCTTGGGTTCGTGTCACAATCATGTCTCGTTCAAATTGGGCAAAAGCACTAAAAATAGTAAAAATTAATTGCCCTGTGGGCGTGTTATCAATTAGTCCCATGTTCAGAATATTAACTTTGATGTTACGTTTAAATAGGTCTTGAATTATATCAAGGGCTTCTCTAGTATTGCGTGCGAAGCGATCTAATTTTGTCACAATCAATGTATCATTTGCTTTTAGTTCATTCAGCAATTTATTAAATTCAGGGCGTTCAGTCGTTGTACCAGTAAACTTTTCTTGATAGATTATTTCAGCGCCTGAATTTTTTAAACTCTCAATCTGATTTTCTAATTTTTGATCCGTGGTACTCACTCTGGCGTAACCGTATTTCATCTTATGTCTCCAATCTGATTTATATAGCAAATTTGGTACTTTTGCAGTAAAAAAGGGTATGTATTTATGGCGGCAAGTTATGACGCATTCTAACACCTTTAATTATAAGGCACAAAAAAAGGCGACACAACTGTTAAGTTACGCCCCCCTTATGGCTATTTAAATGCGACTTTCGTAAATGCCGTCATATACTTCTGCTTTAACAACATCTATATCTACACCTCCGTTATCAATATATTTCAAAATATTACATAAAGAATTGTGTAAATATTCGGCTTCAATAACTAATTGCTTTTTTCCCATATCACTGTATTGACTGTTTTCAGCCAAGTTATGTTCATCATAATAATCTTCAAATGGATCTTTTACGTCCACATTATCAATGCTAATTTTTTCAGTCATAAAACGTGGCCAAATAGTATTGGCTGCATCTATATCTAATTTTTTAACTATACGTGCCCACATAAAAACATTTTCATAATTAAAACTAGGTTCGTTATGATGCAAATCAAAGAACTGTTTAAATTGCTGAGGCGTTATCCCCATTTTGTCAAAATATTCTCTCGTAAAATTAAATATAATTACACGTACTGCAGTATCTTCATCCCATCCTATTTTTAAAAATCTGTCAAATTGCCTTTCAAATGAAGCCATTATAAAATCAGTATTTTTATAAAAGTTATGTAATTTATTATACATCGCCATCTCTTTTCATTATAGTTGTTAGTTCTTTAATCAAATAATATATAAAATAAATATATAATGTTAACAATTTCGGTTTATTTCACACTTGATTATTTCAATGAGTCCGATAGGTTGATAACCATTGACGATAAATGCCTGCTAAATCAGCATTTTACTTTCAATGACCGTCAATGATTATCAACATGTTTCCCATGATGTTTCCCATGGATGCCAACAGACATATACATAACTGTGGTGACACTTTTGCAAATTAGCTTAACCATTCCATTGTGTCATTGAGATTTTCTCTGTTAATTTTGTTACCTACCATCTGTAACACATGTTGTTCGTCCTTAAGCCAGAGTATATGCAATAGCGTTCTTACATTTGTCTGAAGCTCCTTTGGTGATATGTCTAAATTGTCAATGATAGTTAGACCATGAGATAAAGAGTTAATTACGTCTAACATTCTTTGAACCTCCGCATCTAATTCGTCAGGAGTTTCGTAAAACTTCTTGATTTCGGGATACGATGCTTTAGTCGCATACATCAACTTATAGTGGGATTTTGCATGCGATTCGAAAATCACTCTTGCTTTATTACCGTAAGATAGGTGAGACTCATTTAATTTTCTTTTAGATAATTGAGCGAAAGACATCAGCGATTCAAACGTAGTCCGGTAATAATCAGAATAATTGTTTTTCTCTTCTTGACTGACAGATTCAACACTAGATTTCCCTTGTTCATCCTTGACAATCCTAAACCATTTTGTATCCTTGCCACTGCCATAGGCAAAATTATGAAAGTCTTGTGAAGAGTGGGTTAGGACAACAACCTGAACCTTTGACTTAATGGCAAACTTAATAAACCCATTGATCAACTCGGTCAGATAGAACCTATTGTCAGAATCAAGGCCTGTTATTGGATCATCGATGATTACTGCTGATACCCCATCGGCTATCTTTTCTTCAGGTACTTTGAATAGATCATAGTAAAAATGAATAAATGCAATAAACCTGCGCTCACCTTCGCTTAGCTGACTAAGACTTAATTGAATATTATCCGTGTTGTGCCAAACGGTATAGTTACTGTTCTCAGCATCAATTCTTAGTTCGAATCCAAATCCTACCTTCATTAACTCACTGTTGGAAAAAGATAAACAATTAAAAGAATTAGTTATTCTAGGTAGTGGTCCGATTGGCTTAGAATTTGCATCAATGTATACACAATTTGGTAGTCATGTGACGATCATTGATAAGTCACCTAAGATTTTGGGGAAATTTGAACCTGAAATTGTTCAACAAGCTAAGAATGATTTAGAAGAGGATGGTATATCCTTTTTATTAGAAAGTAACTTAATAGCGGTGTCTGATACACTAAACGGAGTAGCCTTAACGGTAAACACGCCAAGTGGAGTTAAGAAACTACAAGCTGATGGATTGTTGGTTGCTACAGGACGTAAAGCAAATGTGGCTGATTTGCACTCAGAACGAACAAGCATTAAAACGGGTAGTCACGGTGAAATTTTAGTAAACGATACACTAGAAACCAATGTTAAAAATATCTATGCTTTAGGTGATGTTGCCGGTAGTTCACAATTTACTTATATTTCCTTAGATGATTGGCGTATTATGGTCAATCATCTATATGGTGATAAGACAAGAAGCCGTTTAAATCGACCTGTATTTGCTAGCACAGTTTTTCTAAATCCAGCTATTAGTAGTGTTGGACAAACAGAAGCACAACTAAAAGAGGCGGGAATTCCTTATAAGGTTTTGCAAATGCTAACCTCTAGTGTTCCGAAGTCACAAGTGATTGGTAATCCAAGAGGTAGCTATAAAGAATTAATAGATCCGCATACACATCAAATTTTGGGCACAACTATTTATGCCGAGGAATCATTTGAGACGATTAATATTATTAGTATAGCCATGCAAAATCATCTTTCTGCTGAGTCTTTGCGAGACCAAATATACACACATCCGACAATGACGGAAGCATTAAATGATTTGTTTGCTCAAATTGAATAATTAATTTTTGTAATCTTCTTGCGATAACGTTGATTCATTGCAGGAACTTTGATCGTATACTAAAAAATAGTCCAATTTATTGACTTCTGAGCATCTTAAACAGCAGATAAAAATCTATAAATCATTATTAAATATTTTCACTAAAGTAACTTGTTTCAGTCTATTTTCTCCCCAGTCATTTAAAGCAACTATGATGGGAATTAACGTTTCTCCTATATCTGTTAGTTGATATTCAGTGTGTTTTACTTTACCAGTTAAGTATTCTCGTTTAGAGACAATTTGGTCCGCCATTAACTCATTCAGTTGGTTTGATAAAACTTTTTTACTGATACCCTTCAGATTTTTCATAAAGTATGAAAAGCCTTGTGGCCCATCATTTATTAAAATCCATAATATTAATAATTTATGCTTACCGCTAAACATTGATACTGTAAATTCTTTAGTACAATCAAAATCGCCATTACTAAGTTTTTTCATAACAGTATTTCGAAAATAATCTGACATAATACTACTCCCTTATGGATAATAAATATAAAGAGACAATAGGTTACTTTGAAGTGCCCTCTATTAAATTTTACCAGTAAGGTAGACAATGTACATATAGTATTAAAAAAGAAAGGTGTTATTTTATTATGAAACTACAATTAGCAATTGATTTAGAAGATGTTCAAGGAGCCATTGATTTAATTCAAAAGACGAAAGATAGTATTGATATTTTTGAATATGGAACCCCTTTGGTAATTAATTTTGGACTTGAAGGACTAAAAAAAATTCGTGCAGAATTTCCAGATATTACATTACTTGCTGATTTGAAAATCATGGATGTCGCTTCATATGAAGTGAACCAGGCATTTGCTTACGGAGCTGATATTACAACGATTTTAGGTGTTGCCGAAGATCAATCTATTAAGGATGCTGTAAAAGCAGCTCATGAAGCTGGAAAAGAGTTATTGGTTGATATGATTGGGGTCCAAGACATTGCCACTCGTGCTCGTGAAATAGATGCTTTTGGAGCAGATTATATTGGCACTCATACGGGGTATGATCTACAAGCCTTGGGTCAAGATCCCTTTGAAACCTTTAATATCGTTAAGAACAATGTTTCTAATACAAAGACCGCAATCGCTGGTGGAATTAAATTAACAGCAGCGGAGGAAATTAAGTCAGCTAATCCAGATCTATTAATTATTGGTGGAGCAATTTCTACAGTAGATGATCCAGCCACAGCCGCAGCTGAATTCAAGAAATTGCTTGGATAATATAGGAGTTTGTTATGAACTGGGAAAGTATACTTTACGAACTAAATAATAATTCAGATAAAAATATTCCCGATGAGTTATTAGTGGTTATCAATTCAACTAATAGAATTTTTTTGACGGGATTTGGACGTTCAGGACTAGCATTACAGGCTTTTGCTATGCGCCTAGCGCAATTAGGCAAAGAGACTTTTTTTGTAGGAGATACGACTACACCTGCTATTCAGGATAAAGACTTATTAATTATTGCATCTTCGTCTGGAGAAACGAGTCAATTAATTCAATATGTTGATACTGCAAAAAATATTGGAGCGAAAGTTTGGCTATGGAGTACAAACACGCATAATACAATCTATAAAAAAGCAGACTATGTCACTATACTATCAGGTAAAAGTAAGTTTACTAATAACGACATAACACAACAGCCAATGGGCAGTTTATTTGAACAATCTGTTTGGTTATATGGAGATTTATTTGTAATGAACTATATGAATAAATTTAATATTTCCGAATTAGAATTAAAAAAGAGGCATGCTAATCTTGAATAATTCTATATTAAAATTTAAGACCCAACATCTAGAAAAATTTATTTTAGATGCAGAAATTTCCATGATCCAACCAATGGTTACAGTTGCGGATGAAATGCTACGTAAGGGAATTGGGGCTGGATCAGCATACACTGATTGGCTTCACTTGCCAACTGAATACGACAAGGATGAGTTTGCGCGTATTCAAGCAGCAGCAAAGAAAATCCAATCAGACTCAAAGGTTTTGGTTGTTATTGGAATCGGGGGCTCATATTTGGGCGCTCGTGCGGCAATTGACTTCTTGAACGAGTACTTCAACAACTACTTGCCAGACGAACAACGTGACTTCCCACAAGTTTTGTTTGTTGGAAACTCAATTGCACCAGCTTACTTAAACAGCTTGATCAATGTAATTGGCGACCGTGACTTCTCAGTTAACGTGATTTCCAAGTCAGGAACGACGACTGAGCCAGCGATTGCATTCCGTGTGTTCAAGCAAATGTTGGGAGAGAAATACGGTGTTGTAGGCGCTCGTGAGCGCATCTATGCAACGACTGATGCAAAGCGTGGTGCTTTGAAGACATTGGCTGACACAGAAGGTTACGAAGAGTTTGTTGTGCCTGATGGTGTTGGTGGACGATTCTCAGTTTTGACAGCTGTTGGTTTGTTGCCAATTGCAACTGCTGGTGGTGACATCGAGCAATTGATGGCTGGAGCCGCTGCTGGTGAAGTGGAATACGCTGATGCCGATTTGGAAAAGAATCCAGCTTACCAATATGCTGCTTACCGTAACATCTTGTACCGGAAGGGTTATACGACAGAATTGTTGATTAACTATGATCCAACGTTGTTGCAATTCGGCGAGTGGTGGAAGCAATTGCAAGGTGAGTCAGAAGGTAAGGACGGCAAGGGTATCTTCCCAGCGACTGGAAACTTCTCAACGGACTTGCATAGTTTCGGACAATACATCCAAGATGGTCGTCGCAACTTGTTTGAGACGTTGTTCCGCGTAACTGAGCCAGTGACGGACGTTGTGATTCCAGAAATGGATGCTGACGACGGTTTGGGTTACTTGCAAGGCGAGAAGATGAGCTACGTTAACCGTACCGCTTCAGAAGGAACGTTGTTGGCCCACGTTGACGGTGGTGTACCTAACATGATTGTTGAGGTGGATAAGCAAAACGAATTTTCTTTGGGACAAGCCATCTACTTCTTTGAAGTAGCGGTTGCCATTTCTGGTTACTTGAATGGCATTAACCCATTTGACCAACCAGGTGTGGAGGCATATAAACGCAATATGTTTGGATTGTTGGGAAAGCCTGGATACGAGGATATTACTTATCAGTTACAACAACGCTTATGAATAAAATAAAAGGCTAGTTACTGACCAATTTTTGGTTAGTAACTAGCCTTTTATTAATTAGTATGTTTTAGAAATATAAGTTCAGTTTAATTGCGCAACGGTTGTTTAAAAACTGCTATATAAAAAGTCCCCGTGCTACTAACACGAGGACTAAGTTACTTTAACGATAACTGTTTAAAAAATTTATTTTAAAACAGCCAAACTCGTCAAGCTATAATTGGTACATGTTTATATGCTTATCAACCATCAACATTATAAAGCTGCTAGGAAGGCCTCGTTAAATGCTGGGATATCTTTTGGTTCGCGACTAGTAATTAGATTACCATCGATCACAACAGCTTTGTCTTCAATGCGTGCACCGGCGTAATACAAATCAGGTTGTACAGTTAAATATGCTGTCATTGTACGACCTTGCACTAGCCCGGTTTGAATCATTAATTGTGGACCGTGGCAAATAGATGTCGTTAACTTGTTAGTTGCCAAAAAGAACTTTGTAAATTCGACAAACCTTTGGTCCGCACGTAATTGATCTGGTGAAAATCCTCCTGGAATGAACAAGGCATCAAAGTCTTGAGGACGCACTTCATCAATGGACTTATCAACGTTAATCTGAGTACCATGCTTACCTTCAACAGTGCCTTTTTCAAAACTGATCGTTGTCACTTCGTGTCCTGCAGACTTAAGAGCCTCTACAGGTTCAGTATATTCAACGTCTTCGACTAGATTAGTCACCAAAACTGCAACTGATTTTGCCATAATAAAATTCCTCCTTGATTTATAGTATATAATATATACCTATAAATAATAGACCACAATAAGGCACTTTTTTGTGCCTATCACAATCTTCAGAAAAGTAGTCAATAATAATGACAGACACTGTACGAAAGTATGACCTTGATAAAATACAACAAAAAGATTTTAACTGCGCTAAAGAATATACGCTGTCAATGTTTTCGGGTAAATATAAAATCGTCATACTTTATCAGCTACACTATGACGGGAAAATGCGTTTTGGAGAAATTCAAAAGTCACTGAGCAATGCAACGCATAAAGTCCTATCACAACAACTGAAGGAGTTAGGTGAAGACGGTTTGATTGATCGTCAAGAAGGGTTAGTTAACAATCGAAAAGCAGTTTTTTATTCATTAACAACGACTGGTGAGACCTTAATGCCTATCATTGAAATGATGTTCTCATGGGGTACAAAAAGATTAGAAAAGCTTCAAATTGATGGTACGACAATCTAAACAATGCAATAGGTTGGAAAGAACGTCTAAATGTTTCAAATATCCTTTTAACAGTAATTTTAATAAGTCATGATTACCACAGCCTTGTTAAAAATTGCATTTTCAAAACAGTAACGACTACTGACATAATGGCGCAAAAATGAATAAACAGCTGATAATTTTAGGAGATTAGTTGGCGTATGTATCCAAAATCAATTTGATCTAACATTGTTTCTCGACTTGCTTGATCTAAGCCGAGATAAGTAAGGGTCATAGCCTCACTCGAATGATTCAGTAAGTGCATGACTAACCCAATATTGTAGTTTGACTGTGTATAGACGCGGTAAGCGCCTGTTTTACGCATGGTATGTGTGCCTAGATAGGTCGATACCTAATAGGTCACCAACGCGTGTCATGACCTTGTAAAACTGCTTCTCAGTGATATGACGTTCTGAATGGGCCGTTGAGGGAAATAACCAATCAGAATTGATGTTTTCTTGGACCAGCCAATCATGATATTGCAGCAAGTCTTGTTGCATGGACTTTAAATATAAGGTGTTTGCTTTACCGGTCTTTTTATCATGAATAAAGGCCGTGTGTTTAACAGATCCATCTGGATTATAGACATCGGATTTCTTTAACGTCATCACATCACTCACCCGCAGCAGGGTGGCTTTCCCAACTTGAAAGATGGTGTAGTTGCGGCGACCCGCCCGAAAACTATCTAATAAGGTGTCTTGCACCATTTTTAAAACGTTTGAGTCTTTGATTGGCAGCACGATTTATTGCACCATTAGCTACTCCTTTAAAGTTAATAATTTGATTAATGATAGCGTATCTGCTATCATGTTGTTATGGAAAAGTTTGAGTTTGATTATTACAATTGGGCTGAATTTGAGCAGTTCTTAGATCAATTACCGGATAAAGATGCTGCTAAATTAATTGCAACCATTCAAAATATCGAAAATAATGGCCTATTGGTTGCGGAAAGACAATTATGGGTAAAAAAGCTAGAAAATAATCTCTATGAAATTCGTTCCAAACGATCTTCAAACATTCAAAGAGCTATTTACTTTCAAGTTAAAGGTAGTCAATACATTATTACTCATGCTTTCACGAAAAAAACGCAAAAGACACCTGAAAATGAAAAGCAAATTGCTCGGAATAGACGCAGTCAGTATTTTAATAAGGAGGAAAATCAATGAGTAAACTTGATGCATACGTTGCCGAACGTAGTAAAAACAATCCTGAATTTGCACAAATTGTTGAGCAAGAAAATATCAATTTAGAGGTAGCTGTAAAAGTTCATGATCTACGTGAAAAGATGGGGTTGAGTCAACGTGAATTTGCTCGTCTGATTGGTAAACCACAATCAACGATTGCACGCATTGAAAATGGTTCGATGAATGCTTCAACAAAAATACTATCCGAGATCGCCCAAGCAACAAAACAACGTTTGACCATTCAATTTAGTCCAGCATTTTAAGATCTATTATAACATTAAACAAAAAAACAGCCCCATTATCTAATCGATAGATAATGGGGCTGTTTTAATAGGTTTTTACAGGGGCAATATAATTATAGACCCTGAATGGAGGGGCATTTTAGTGAGCTCCTAGTCACATATCTAGCTCATAACCAAAGCCCTGGTATTTTCCTTAGAAGTCAATAAATTAATTGGACTGTTTTACTGCGGCACTATATGGCATTTTTTTATTAATGAACGTAGTTATTCAAACTTGTAACTAATTTTTTAATTTCGTCACGAACCTTACGGAATTCTTGTAGTTGTTCTTCTAAAGTTCCTGTGGCTTGCGCTGGGTCAGATAAAGGCCAATGTAAACTTTTGGTTTGAGGGGGAAGCATAGGACATTTATCCTTGGCATCACCACATAAAGTAATAACTAAATCTGAAGTGTTCAAATAATTTAGATCAATTAATTTAGAATAGTGGCTACTAATATCTACTCCATCTTCAGCCATAACTTTAACAGCATTTGGATTTAACCCATGAGTTTCAATCCCTGCACTCTCGATTTGAAACTCATTTGCCGGCAATATTTTTTTTGCATATCCTTCAGCCATTTGACTGCGACAAGAATTGCCTGTGCATAAAAAATAAATTTTTTTCATTTTAACCCCCCTATAATTTTAATTTGTGTAACGCCATTATACACCATAAACTTAAATGCAATGCTTTCACCAACATAGGTGTATAAGTATCAAGGCCTTCTATCTACTTTGAGACGCCCAACTCCTCAGCAAGTTCTCGAATTGTTTTTAATTTATCACTCATGATCTATATCCTGCCTCTTAACAATCTGTAGATACTGTTCAATTGATTTTTTAAGATACTTAGCAATGTTCTTTTTTGAATAGTTATCTTGTTTATCATTGACATACGCTAGAGGCTCTTTAACACCATTTAAGCCACGTATGTCCTTTAATTCGTCGTAGAGTGGATAAACATTTTCCGTAGACCTGACAAAATTGCCGTATCTGTCATTTCTCGTAATTCTTTCATACCAATTTGTTCTTCTCGGCGTCCACCTTTAACACTATAGTACTCGTATTGGTAGTAATTCATCGATAACCAACGATACAAAATAACGGCATATTTACTATTCAATTCAGAAATTTCTGACAAGGCATGTTGCGTAAAATTAGTTTTAAGATTAATTAAATAGGGCATGATTTCAGGACTAAAGCGAATTAATACCTCATCATGATTTAGAAAAACAAATTGAATATTTAGAAAAATTTGGTGCCGAAAAGATTTTTGTTGAAAAAAATCGGGCGCCACAATTGAGCAGCGTCCAGTTTTTCAAGAAGCATTAAATTTTGTTCGAGAAGAAGATACGTTCAAGGTAGAAGCCATTGGGAATCAGCTGTTAGACCGTTTCATCAAAGATTTAATTGTTCAAATATTGGCAATGATATCAGAACAAGAGAGAACTGAATCTAAAAGACGACGAGCGGTTTATTGAAATATTGTTCATGAATTAGAAAAAGGAACTGCAATTTCAAAAATTGCTAAAGAATACGGAGTAACTCGTCAAACTGTTTATAGAATTAAAAACTAAATATTTACAATTGTTCGTCCTAAGTGTTTTCCTTCTTTTAACTGATTTAATGTTTTAGAAAGCTCTTCTAATGTAATTTCGTTTACTAATGTCGTATCTGTAATTTTCCATATTTTTGAAAGATTTCCCCAAATGAAAAGTCTTTTTTCATTAGAAATGTTAACTGAGTCAATTCCTAAAAGATTAATACCTCGTAAAATAAATGGCAGTACTGTGGTTGTCATTTTAATTCCCCCAGCATTACCACAAAGGGAAATAGATCCTTGATAAAAAACGTAAGGAATCAAGTTTGCCACTAATTCTCCTCCAACAGTATCTAAAATGTAGTGGAACTGTTGTTTGTTTAATGGTTTATTTTCAAATTCAAAATCACTCAATAAAATAGTATCGGTGGCACCTAATGTTTTTGCAACTTCAATTTGGTTTTCTTTTCGTACAAGAGCAATAATGTTTTTATATCCTACTTTTGATAAAATTTGCAAAGCTATACTACCAACACCACCAGTCGCACCAGTCACTAAAATCTGTTGATATGAGTCAGCTCTCATACCATTTTTCTCTAGCGCATCAATTGATAGTGCTGCTGTTAATCCAGCAGTTCCCAAAATCATTGCTTCTTTCATACTTAGATTTTCAGGTATCGGAATTATCCATTCTGCGGGAATTTTAGCATATTCAGAAAATCCTCCAGTATGACTCATTCCCATCTTATAACCCGTCACAAGAACTTCTTGTCCTGTTTTAAAATTAGAATTAGAAGATTCTACAACTTCTCCGCTTAAATCAATACCAGGTATCATGGGATAATCTCGAATGACACCACCATTTTTTTGGACCGCTAGCATGTCTTTATAATTTACAGAAGAGTAATGAATCTTAATTAATACTTCACCATTGGATAGATCATCAACTGTAAGATTGTTTTCAATATTATAGTCAACTTCTCCGTCTTTGTAGCTAACAAGTAATGCTTTAAAATTTTTCATAAATTTTTCTTTCTAAATAAAATAGTTTTGTTGCAATGTAAGGTATCTGTGGTCTTGATTATAAAAATATCCATCACCCAAATAAGGAGTCCAGTAGTGGACAACCTAGTAAGTCAGTATTATCGGTATTACTTATTATTTTATCAAACGAATCTGTAGAATAAATATCGCGATCTAATATAATTGATATTGCTAAATAGTTCGAGGCATAATCTTTTTTTAGATACATAGCTAAAAAGTAAATTTGTTTCAAAAGTGTTATAAAAATTCTCTATACACATAGTTTTTCTCTTGGTATTTTCTTTGAATCCAATTTCAAAAACTAGATTTCTAATTACGCAAAAGAACAAAAGATTAAAATATAAAAGATAAACTTATAATAGCCTGCGCCTTTTTCATGTTGAAAAATAAAATCGACAAATTGTCCATACCTAATTTGAGCCAGGTGTTTTTTACCCAGAATAAGGGGTATGACTTACTAACCCAGGACATTATATCTACATACGAGTTTAACGTATCTATCGATAATACAATCACTAGTATATTCTGAAAATCGTATTACTCAAAACAGTGATGGCTAGTCATTTTATTAAATGGCCATCGAATCACAAAATAATGGAATTACACCTTAAAAAAGTTCAATGTACAAGCAATTATTTGCAAGAGTCATAACCGAATAAAATGAGGGTAATGCGCACCTACACCCTTGACGCCTGTCAATGGTAGTTTGCCAAGGATTTCATCCTTGGCTTTTCTGGTATCAGAAGGCTAGTGCCAACAATTAATTAATCATATTATGTAGGGTCCAATGGCTATAAGGTAAGCGGGCACTCATCGTAATTAACCATGGATGATTGATGTTTTATTGGACCAAACAATCATGATATTGAATCAAATATTGTTTAACGGGTTTTAAATATAATGTATCCGCTTTACCTGTCTTTTTTTTCATGAATAAATGATGTATTTTTGACAGAGACATCTGATTTTTTAAGGTCATAATATCACTCACACGTAGTAGAGTTTCCTTACAAACTTGAAAAACGGTGTAATTTCGACGATGCTTAACCCTAAAATACAAGATTATGAACAAATAAAGTATGGACTATCTGGCAATGTTTTTGTAATTAAGGTAAAAAAATTGGGTAAATTATATTAATACTATGATTTTTAAATCAGCCTAGTCAATTTAATTTCAGTAAAAAACAATCAAAAGTTATTGCAAACTTTTGATTGTTTTTTTTAGTAAGTTTGCTATAAATGAAAAACTTACTTTTATAACATTCGTAATCCTAGTCCGAAGCCACTCAAAATACCACGACGATTCACCATAGAAATAAGTTTTGTAACCGATGTAGGAACACCTTGATGTGATTTACGAACTACTTTTGAGATGCCATCAGTAAAGCGAGGGATTTCAAGGCCTTTCAACTGATTTTTGGCTCATTTTTCTTGATAAGTTATTAAAAAAAATCCTAATTCACTGTCTTGACCTACGTCATTAATGGCTAAAGCGAATTGATTTAATAAATCTTTTTGGCTCATTTTTCGGACTCTCCTAGTATCAGTATTTATAACAATTACCATCCATGAATAGAATTGATGAACGCATTTCCAAGTGCACGACCTGTTTCACTAGCTGTAGGATTCATGCGCCCATTTCTCCAAGTAAATCCAGTACTTTTCTTCATTTCTGGATCAGAAATAGTATATTTATTAAAATTCATATTTTTTAGTTTTGTTTCTAATTATAGGCATAAATAGCATAAATTAAAAATATTAAATCTAAAAAAATAGGGTTAATAGGAACATTATTGTTAGTTTCTGTTTTACAGAAATTGTAACCACCAAATGAGACTATTATATGTTACATGTAATAGCATTGGGTAATAATATTCTTTTGTGTTATATATGCAACAGCCAAAAAATCCCCAAAGCCTAACGTAAATAATAATTGACCGATCAAAACAAGTACACTACTAGTGATTACTACTATTCCCTGTAAACCAACTACATGCGTTTTTTTGGTAACAATTTTAATAAATCTACACTGGTATGGACTATAACCAAGATTATCAGAATGATATAAAAGGAATTACCTGAGGTGAGCTTGTTTTCGACCATCATATAAATTAATAACATGATGGCGCACAATAAGAAAATAATATTAAGGATAGCATCCGCGATACCTGATACTTTCTTTTCAAGTAATATGTCTTTATAGTTTTTATCTTCCCTAATTAGCTCATCCAATGAAATACTGTATAAATCTGAAATCATAATAATATTAGAGATATCGGGATAACTTTTCCCACGTTCCCAATTAGATACAGCTTGATATGATACGTGTAAGCTTTTAGCCATGTTTTCTTGTGACATCTTTTTGTTTTCACGAATGATTTTTATTTTTTCACCTATTTGCATATGCTAAACTCCCACCTTTTATAATCTTTAATACAGAGCATAGCAAAGTTCAGGTTAATAAGTCACTAAAGTATTGCTTGAGTCTAATGATCTATGCTTTTTAGCTATAAAACCTTAGCTATAACTACAACTATAACTGTAGTTATAGCTAATGAGTTCAACCAAAATCAATTTGATTCAACATAGTCTCACGGCTGGCTTGATCTAAACCAAGGTAAGCCAATGTCATGGCCGCACTAGAATGATTCAATAAGTGCATGACTAAGCCAATATTATAATATTTTTACTTATTTAGAACTATTTTATAAACTTGATGGACGTCAAGTTTATATCTCCCAAAAGTTAATACACTTTAGTTGAACTAAAATTAAGGGAGAAATCATATGCAACATAATATTCTTAAACATAAAAATAAAATTATGAGTATCAGTGGCTTACTCATTGCCTTAGGACTAATCGCACACTTTATTTTTGCCAATACAATAATTTCTAATAGTGCTTTTATTATAGCTTCGATATTAGGCGTTACCCCCATTTCTTTACAGGCTTATCAGGCTATGAAGGTAAAAGTAGTAAGTATTGATGTTTTAGTAACGATAGCGGTCATCGGTGCTCTCTTTATTCAAAATTATGAAGAATCAGCAATTGTTACTTTTTTATTTTTATTTGGATCATATTTAGAACAACGAACACTTAACCGAACACGATCAGCTATTAAAGAGTTGACGGAAATGGCTCCAGAAACTGCTTTTAAGCAATTGACAGGGGGACAATTTGCAGAAGTAGATATTGATGAAGTAGAAGAAGGGGATATTCTCCTAGTAAAGACTGGTGCCAAGATTCCCGTAGATGGTCGGGTAACTACTGGAAAAGGATATGTAAATGAGGCTAATATCACAGGTGAATCTTTACCTTTAAAGAAAGAAAAAGACGATGAAGTATTTGCCGGTACTATTATGGACAATGGTACTATTCAAATAGTGGCTGATAGAGTAGGGGAAGATTCTACATTTGGAAAAATTATTGAGTTGGTAGAAGAAGCACAGGATTCTAAATCAGAAGCAGAACGATTTATTGACCAGTTTTCTCGCTGGTATACACCTGCAGTACTTACAATTGGGCTGTTGGTTTGGGTATTAACCAAAGATACAGAACTTGCGATTACCGTATTAGTACTTGGTTGCCCAGGAGCCTTGGTAATTGGTGTACCTGTTTCAAATGTTGCGGGGATAGGAAATGGCGCAAAAAATGGTGTTTTATTTAAAGGTTCTGAAGTGATTAGTCATTTTGCCAATGCAGATACAGTGTTATTCGATAAAACAGGTACCTTAACTGAAGGAAAGCCTGAAGTGAGCGATATTATTTATTATGGAAATAATCAGGAGGAGGATTTATCTCTATTGCTTTCAGTTGAAAGTGAGTCTGATCATCCATTAGCTGTCGCTATTGTAAATAAATTAGCACAATATAAAGTAAGGCCTATAGAAAATACACAGGTTGTAAAAGGTGGGGGCGTAATTGCTCACGTAGATGGGCACATTGTTTCAGTAGGGAATAAAACCTTAATGAAACAAGAAAGTATACCGCTATCTGATGATGTTCTTAAAAAATTGAATAAATTAGAAAGAACCGGTAATTCAATTGTATTAACGGCAGTTGATCATAAGTTAATCATGTTAATGGGTATCCGCGACAAAGTTCGACCAGGTGTTAAGCAGGACTTACAAAAATTAAAATCACTTGGTATTAAAAATCTCATTGTATTATCAGGTGATAACCAAGGTACAGTTAATTCAGTTAAAAAGGAACTAGGTTTAACCGAAGCCCATGGTGATATGCTACCAGAGGACAAGCAAGCATTTCTAAAAAGACGACAGGACTCAGGTGAAATAGTTGTTTTTATCGGTGACGGAGTTAATGACAGTCCCTCTCTGGCTACTGCAGAGGTAGGTATAGCTATGGGGAATGGAACAGATGTCGCAATTGAAAGTTCAGATATTGTCTTAATGAATTCTAACTTTAACCGCCTTCCTCATGCTTTAGGCCTAGCAAAAGGAACATATGCGAATATGCGACAAAATATTCTAATTGCTGTTGGAGTCGTAATAATACTATTGGTTAGTTTAATATTTAGTGAATGGATGTCCATGTCAATTGGGATGTTGGTTCATGAGGCCAGTATTTTAGTAGTTATTTTAAATGCAATGAGATTAAGAGGTTATCAATTAAGATAATTGATCTATATCAAGTATTTTAAAAAGAATGGCCTATATAATTTATTTAAAGGAGTGATAGATATGACTAAAGCAACATTAAAATTAGAAACACTAACTTGTCCATCATGTTTACAAAAAATCGAACGTGGTTTAAAACAAACTGCCGGTGTAAAAAAGGATTCTGTAAAAGTACTTTTCAATGCAAGTAAGGTAAAAGTGGATTTTGATGAAAATCAGGTCAATTTGAATACAATTGAAAAAGCAATTGAAGACTTAGGATACCCAGTAATTAGTTCAAAAGTAAAGGAAGGTGCATAAAATGACAACGGTAAATGAAAGGCAAGAAAAATTAGCTGCCGAACAAGCATATAAAGAACACATTCATCATACTAAGATTAATTCTGCAGCTGTTACAGATCATATACTTGCTAATATTCATACATTACATGTAAAATTGCATCAATATCATTGGTATGTAAAAGGCAAAAATTTCTATGCATTGCATAATGTTTTTGAAAATTTATATAACGAGAATGAGGCATGGTTTGATAAAATTGCAGAACGTTTACTAGCGTCAGGATTTAAGCCAGCATCAACAACTACTGAATTTCAAGAATTTACAACGATTTCTGAAGATTCTTCGGAAAAATATTACACTGCTGATGAGATGGTCTTACAGATAGTAGAAGATTTTAGATCTAATCGTGAATTTACTATTCGTGCAATTCGCTTAGCACAGGAAGAAGAAAATGATGCTTTGGAAGATTCACTAATTAGTTATAAAGCTTATTTAGACGTAAATATTTGGCAACTTCAAGCATTTATTAATAAGGATGCCTTAGAAGACGATGACTATATAGATAACGATTAATTAGGAGGAAAACGGTATGGCAAACCATAATCATCATAGTCATGTAGATTGTATACGTTTAGTGCCGATTTTCAATCATCTCAATGATGAACAAATGCATCTAATTGCTCAATCAGCGAATGAAGTACAATACGTAAAGAATGAGCTATTATTTAGGTTTGGTGATAAAGATGACACATTATATATCATAAACAATGGACGTGTACGTATTTATAGCCTAAGTGAGTCTGGTCGTGAGCAAACCATACGTATCCTACATCCGGGTGATTTTATGGGGGAAGTTGCTGTTTTACAGACTGAAGGTTATCATTCGAATTATGCTGAAGCAATATCGGAAACAAGTATTTGTAGGATTCATAAAAAGGATTTAGATCAATATTTAGATCTCTATCCAGAAATCATGCGACGAATATTGTCGGATATTACAAAACGGCTACAGTTATCAGAAAAACAAACTGTGCAAGTCAGTATTGAACCTGTTGAAGCTCGAATTATTGATTTTCTATCAGAAAATGTTGAAGATGAAAAAAACCATACTTATGTGACTTTACCCATGTCAAAAAAAGATTTGGCTACTTACCTGGGGACAACTCCAGAAACAATAAGCCGTAAGTTCTCATCATTGGAAGAGAGAGGTCTAATTAAACGGCATACCCAAAAATGTGTTGAGATATTTGATTTAGATGAATTATTATTTGTATCAAGTTAAGTCGATTTATACTTAAAAATAAGGATATTGATCTGAATGCATACCAAACATTAATTGAAGTCCAAGCAGCCATTGGTTGATATATCAATTTTTATAATCGCAATCGCATCTCAATTATCACTAAGCAACTGAATAAAAATAGTCCAATTATTCAGTATGCTTTTGATGTAATTATCCAAAATCAATTTGATCTAACATGGTTTCCCGACTCGCTTGGTCTAAGCCAAGGTAAGTTAACGTCATAGCTTCACTAGAATGATTCAGTAAGTGCATGACTAAGCCAATGTTGTAATTTGACTGTGTATAGACACGATAAGCTCCGGTTTTACGCATGGTATGTGTGCCGAGATAGTTGATACCTAATAAATCTCCAACGCGTGCCATGATTTTATAAAACTGCTTCTCAGTGATATGACGATCTGGATGGGCTGTTGAGGGAAATAACCAATCCGAATTTATATTTTCTTGGACCAGCCAATCATGATACTGCAGTAAGTCTTGTTGAACGGGCTTTAAATATAATGTGTTTGCTTTACCTGTCTTTTTATCATGAATAAAGGCCGTGTGTTTAACAGATCCATCCGGATTATAGACATCTGATTTTCTTAACGTCATGACATCACTCACCCGTAGTAGGGTGGCTTTGCCAACTTGAAAGATGGTGTAGTTACGGCGACCCGCCCGAAAACTATCTAATAAGGTGTCTTGCACCATTTTTAAGACGTTAGAGTCTTTGATTGGGAGTACGATTTGTTGCACCATAATATTTTTACCTTTCTGGTTCCCATTATTATTTGATTTAATCATATCTTAGCATTCAGAATAAACATTCATACATTTGATTATCTCGGATTATGATTTAGAAATAAAGCAGTCCGTACTTCCCATATACATTTTCCCGTAATCAGGTTATTTCTTAAAAAATACGTAGCTATAAAAAAGACTTGATGAAATATAATCATCAAGTCTTTTTCAAAAATGAAAAGCTTATTACATATCGAAATATGTCGCATTATAATAATTTTCAACAGTTTTTGATAATTCAGAGAGTTTTAACAGCTACCATGTTTTATAGTAATTTACTCTCGGTAAGTAGCTCTTCGATAAACGTTCCCTTTATCTTCTTTTTTAGAGCTACTTTAGCTAGTTTAGGGATTCCTAAATTAGCCTCATCAATGGTTTTTTTATCTCCCATATAGTAGATGGCTTTAAGTAGTTCTCGAATATCATAAATGGATCCATAAACTTCAGGAACAGCGCGTTCAACTTCAAGCAAAGTATAGACAGATTCCATGGCTGTCCTAATGGAATATTCGGTAGTAAATACGGTGTCATTACTAGGTGACTCTGCGAAATTACCAATAAAGGCTAAATTAACAGACCCTTTAGGCACAATATCTGGCCTATCACCCGCAATTCGGGGCATAAAGTATGACGTAATAAATGGCATAAATACTGGAACGGTATTTACATTGTTTTGGTTAGACAATTGTTTGATTTTGGCCTCAGGGACCCCAAGGTGATAAAGGAATTCTTGCGTAATTTCTTCCCCAGAACTTTCTACAATGGTCTTATCAACAAAATTTCCTTTGGTATCTGAATATAGTCCATATATCCATACAATTGTTTCATTTTCCTTTTGTTCTTTGAAATGTGGCTGCCTGTGAACAGCAAAACTCATCAACCAGTTCGAATCGGTTATGGTAATGATTCCACCACTATTAATTTTGTGATCATGCAAATCACGATTGGTTAGACGTTCAATGTAGGGTTCAATTTCTGGTGATTTTATAGTGGCTGTCGCTGACACGAACCAACTTTTTTCAGGTAGGTTATCACAGAATACTTCTGGATGACCGAAATCATTAGATTGTTCTGCCAGATTCTTCCACAGTGACCAACTACCACCCAACTCTTTTGATATAGGAGCGGGTTTATCATGGCTCCCATATGTTGAACTTTCTGTAATAGAACCATTTGTAACGAATACAAGATCATCCCGTGATAGGCTAACATCATCACCATCCTGGATCACGAGTTTTTTTGCAATTTTTTCGTCATTTTCAAAATCTACCACAACATTATTAACTTGTGTATCATAGATGAATTCGACATTATATGACTCTAAATACTTTATAATTGGTAGAACCATAGACTCATACTGATTGTACCTATTGAACTTTAGGGCGCTAAAATCAGGTAGTCCATCAATATGATGAATAAATCGCATTGTGTATCGACGCATCTCAACTGCAGAATGCCACTTTTCAAAAGCAAACATAGTTGCCCAGTACATCCAAAAATTACTTTCAAAGAACTCATTTGAGAAAAATTCCTCAATAGTCGTCTTACCCAGTTTTGACTCAGGAGTTAAAACTAAATCTATTAATTCTTTAGATTGTTCATCCAAAGTATACAGTCCATCCGTTGGGACGCGTTGTCCCCGATTATAAATTAGGCGAGTGTTAGATGAATTTGGATCATCCTTATCTAGCCAATAAAATTCATCTAAGTAAGAGGCGTCTTCAATTTCTAAAGAAGGAATTGATCGATACATGTCCCACATAGTTTCAAAATGATTTTCCATTTCTCGACCACCACGTGTCACAAATCCGATATTGGTACGCTTTTCTCCATCTAGCGATCCACCCGGAGTAGGCAATTCCTCATATATATGAATTTTTTCCCCGGACATTTGTCCATCGCGCACCAAGAAAACAGCGGTTGCCAATCCGGCCAGCCCTCCTCCAATAATATACGCTGATTTTTGATCCACATTCTTGGGCTTTCTTGGACGTGCAAAAGCTTCATAATTTCCGTTAGAATATCGCATAATTGCCTCCTTTTACTACGCTTTATGTTGATATACTCTATTTTAAAAATGACTCTTGCTGGTATTCAGGGTTAGGATGTTCATAAAATCCCATGAACTGCCTTTGAAAGGCAACTTGTTCACCTGAAATGCCACCACCTGCAACAGTTACATTTTTATAAATATGTTTCCTCCTATCAATGATTTAATAGGTTAATCATAGCACTAAGAGAAAGTGCTTTCAAAAAATAGCCACTAAAGTGAAACAATCACTTTAGTGGCTGCAATCACCATGAATAATCGGTGTGGTTTTGAAAGATGTGAGTCTTTAATTAGCAGGCAAATTTGTTGCATCGTATCATAATTCATATATAACAGTCTGACTATAAAGTTACGAAAAATGTAGCGACATTAACGGGTTATTATTATTCATAACCCCATACTACACAATTAGCCAAAATCAATTTGATCTAACATAGTTTCTCGACTGGCTTGATCTAACCCAAGATAAGTGAGCGTC
The DNA here is from genome assembly GCF_010306265.1 of Weissella sagaensis. Classification (NCBI taxonomy): domain Bacteria; kingdom Bacillati; phylum Bacillota; class Bacilli; order Lactobacillales; family Lactobacillaceae; genus Weissella; species Weissella sagaensis. The sequence continues at coordinate 39,633 of NZ_BLKA01000009.1, forward strand.
ATGGCCTCACTTGAGTGATTCAATAAATGCATGACTAAGCCTATATTGTAATTTGATTGCGTATAAACACGATAGGCACCTGTTTTACGCATGGTATGTGTACCTAGATATTTGATGCCTAATAGATCACCAACGCGTGCCATAATCTTGTAAAACTGCTTCTCAGTAATGTGACGGTCTGGATCTGACGTCGAGGGGAATAGCCAGTCCGAGTTGATATTTTCTTGGACCAGCCAATCATGATATTGCAGTAAGTTTTGTTGGACAGGCTTTAAATACAATGTATTCGCTTTACCCGTCTTTTTATCATGAATAAAGGACGTGTGTTTAACAGAGCCATCTGGATTATAGACATCGGATTTCTTTAACGTCATCACATCACTCACCCGCAGCAGGGTGGCTTTGCCAACTTGAAAGATGGTGTAGTTACGGCGACCTGCCCGAAAACTATCTAGTAAGGTGTCTTGCACCATTTTTAAGACGTTAGAGTCTTTGATTGGGAGTACGATTTGTTGCATATCTATTTAACCTCAATAATAGAACAGTCCTTGCCTATAATTGGTTCACTTTTGTGAATGAATGGCCAATTATTTTTATCGTAGTGGTAGATTGTAAAATTAATCCGAACGCTGTTCGGACAAAAAAGATCAGCTTCCATCATAAAGGACTCCCCGCGGGGCTGCAATCAGGAGTCATTACTTCAACTGTTTTTGTTCATTATAGAAATTACGGTAAGCTAAATAGCACGCAATGATTGACCCCAAACTAGTCGCTGATAAGAGCATGAACGTGACCATAATTTGATACCTAATGGCCCGTACTGGATCGACCCCTGCAAAGATCAAACCGGACATCATCCCTGGCAGACTGACTAGACCCACGGTCTTTGCCGAATCAATGGTTGGTGACATCCCCGTACGAATCGCCTCACGCACGATGGCAATCGAAGCATCAAGTAGACCAGCCCCTAACGCCAACCGTTCAAGCACACCTTGCCGCTGGTCATGAAACTGACTATTGAGGCTGCGATAAGCCAGCCCAATTGCGACCATTGAATTCGACGCAATCATACCAGAAATGGGAATCATTTGTGATGGCACAAACATAATCGCACCAGATAGCACGAGGACGCCGAGTGTTACCCCCGTACTAACAAAAATGGCTAATAACGAAATGGCTAATGCATGGTCAATCCCCGGCCCCCGTTTTTTCGCATTCCAAGCCGCATTGAAGATAATGAAGCCTATCATCGCCAGCGTTAGCCACAAATTGTTGACTCGGAAAATATACTTTAGCAAGTAACCCACGATAAATAGTTGTACAACAGCCCGCACGACACCAATGACGATGTCCCTATCCAAGCCAAGTTTCTGCCACAAACTAATTCCTAACGCGACGAGCACTAACATTGCCGCCAAAAATAGCGACGTATTATTAACTGCTAAATTCATGCGTGTACCTCCAATCTGCCAGCAACCACTTTCGCTAATTGATCTGCCGCAGCAATCTCTGTCGCATCATGAGTAATCATGATCGTTGTCACGTGATCCTGCTCATTTAACTGTCGTAACCAGGCGTGCACGATTTGCTTATTATTTTCATCCAAACCAGCTGTCACCTCATCTAATAACAACACTTTTGGTAAGAATAAGATGTTGCGAATCAGCGCGACCCGCTGCCGTTCACCACCGGAAAGCTCGATAATCGGCTGATGCAGGGTTCGTTCGGACAGCCCAACATTATTTAACGCCGTTACCACTCGTTGCGTATCCATGACTTGCTTACGAATTTGGTACGGGAAAGCTAAGTTATCTGCCACCGTCTCACCAAATAACGTCGGTTGTTGGAAACAATATGAGACTTGCCGCCGATACATGATTGGGTCATA
>NZ_BLKA01000010.1:0-37068 GCF_010306265.1 Weissella sagaensis
CTTATTTGGAATTACGTCCAGGAACCTGGGTTTATCTCAGTTCTATTTACGAACCAAAGGTTCATCAAGTTCTTGCTTTCAAGATTGGTCGTCAGATGGAGGCGACGTTAGTTGTAGAAACGATTAATCAGGCGCTTGAATGTCATCAGAAGCCACAATATTTTCACTCTGACATGGGTTCACAGTACACCAGCAACGAAGTTGAAACTTTACTTGAACGGCATCAGATTAGCCACTCATACTCAAAACAAGGTTATCCTTATGATAATGGGCCAATTGAAGCTTTTCGCTCATTGTTGAAGAGAGAGTTTACCTTTCAAACAACTTTTTCCAATTTTGAGGACTTGGTAATCCGAACCTCAAATTACATCAGTTGGTTTAATTCCGACAGAATTAGAACGAGTGTTTAGAAAAATATGTGCCATTTATTGACATAGGAGCACTAGCCGGTACGACGCCGTTTATAAGCCGTCACTTGTGAATTTCAAAAATTCGCCTTGTGAAGGCTTATTTGTTGCACGATACAACTTGTGAAATCCGGCTGGTTCACAATCTATACCACCTGTTTTCTCTCACCGGTAGGGCTCGGCCCTGTTCCACCTACAAAAACACCCAGAAATCACGCCGTTTTAAGCTGAAATCCGGGTTTTGAAAAATTTTCGGAGTGCGGTACCTCTCGGTGCCAAAAAAGCCTGTCCATAATCTTGACATCAGCGCCGTGTTCGAAGACGACCCGACTACCATTCCAGCCCGTAAAGACATTCTAGGCGAAGCAATTAATACGCTTAACGAAAAGGTAAAAGAAATTGTTGATGCCCGTGATTATTTACAGTGGAAAATTGACAACTATGATTCTCACATGATTGAATCCGAAAATAAATTATAGAAAACAAACGAGGTCCGGGCGATGATTGCCTGGACCTCGTTTATTCTTTTTGATTAAACTTTCGGGGTAGCTCCGGCCCCTCGCGGGGCTATCTAAAAACCACTCCAAAGTATTGACATTATTCCCAACATTCAATCAATTTAAGAAGTAAATCAATGGTAACCTTATAATTAGTATTAGGTAAAGATAGGAAAACAAAGGCAATAATAGCTGGTTACATTTATTTAAAAAAGACTTGACAAGAATGGTTTACAATAGTAAATTTATCTCAAGCATTTACGTTTACGTATGTAGACGATGAGGAGGTAAAGAGAATGAGTACAATAGTAGTTAACCCTCATATCACAAATGCTGAATGGGAAGTTATGCGTGTAGTCTGGGCGAATGGTCGAGTGACTAGTAAAGAAATCATCTCCATATTGAAAGAAAAAATGGACTGGAAACAAGCCACTATCAAAACGCTCTTAGGTCGACTGGTTGAAAAAGGCGTACTAAATACAGAGCAAGAAGGTAGAAAATTTATTTATACTACCAATATTGAAGAGAAAGAAGCCGTAGGAAATTATACAGACGATATTTTCAACCGTATTTGTCGAAAGAATGTCGGGAATGTAGTAGGGAGTATCATTGAAGATCATGTCTTAAGCTTCGATGATATCCAGCGACTAGAGGAAATATTAGAGATGAAAAAAGCTTTCGCAGTAGAAGAAGTGGATTGTCAGTGTACAGAAGGGCAATGCGATTGCCATTTACATCATCATGGAGAATAAGTGGCGAAAAAATTGGAGAATAAATCGTTTGCCATAGAAGGGGTTGAATCTGTAGAGGTTGATTTAGCGACTAAAAAAGCAGTACTTGAAAGTCAAACAGAGATTGATACCGAAACGCTCAATGTTGCTTTAGCAGAAACTAACTATTCAGTATTAAGTGCATAAAGTACGAACACCATTTATTCATAGATAGTAGATAGAGATAAAGTATAGAACCCTTTTCATGAGAATTATATGCAGTGTTAGATGAGAAAGTTCTAAAACTTTAAAATCAGTCTCTAATATAATAAGGAGGAATTAAAAATGAGGAATAACAAACAACATTCGTCACATAGTCAGATGGATCACGGCAAGATGAATCACAGTGAAATGGATCATAGTGTGATGGATCACAGTGAAATGGATCATGGAGGACACATGATGCATATGGGTGATATGAGTAAAAAGCTCAAAGTGGCTATCATTCTTATGATTCCGCTTCTACTCATTTCACCAATCGCGGGCTTTACTATCCTTAAATTCCCCGGAAGTGAAATTTTGCAACTTATCCTTGGTACAATTATCTTCTTTTACTCTGGGACTCCTTTTTTTAGCGGAGCAAAAGGTGAATTAAAAAGCCGTAAGCCAGCCATGATGATGCTGATTACAATGGGAATTACCGTTGCCTATGCTTATTCTGTTTATGCCACAATTATGAGTCTTAACGGACATATGGGCATGAACTTCTGGTTTGAACTGGCAACTTTAATTGTCATTATGTTGATTGGTCACCTGATTGAGATGAAAGCAATCATGGGTGCTGGCGATGCATTGAAAGATTTAGCAAGCCTTGTTCCCAAAAAAGCTCACTTAAAAAGTGGGAAGGATGTGGAGCTTTCAGAACTAAAAGTTGGCGATTTGCTTTTAGTGAAAGAAAATGAAAGAATTCCTGCAGATGGCCTTATATTAAGTGAAGCGCTCGTTGATGAGTCAATGATTACTGGTGAAAGCCGAGCAGTCAATAAAAAAACAAATGACCTTGTTTATGGTGGTTCCCTCAATCAAAACCAACCATTTGAGATGAAAGTCACAACCCTTGGAAAAGATTCATTTCTCAATCAAGTGGCCGAATTAGTCAAGAAAGCCCAAGCTCAAAAATCTAATTTGGAAAATATGGCTGACAGAGTGGCTGGTTACCTTTTCTATGCTGCACTTATTGTCGGTATCTTCTCATTAATTTTTTGGACAATTAGTTCTAACTTTAGTTTTGCTCTTCTTCTTGCGGTTTCTGTTTTTGTAATTGCATGTCCACACGCTTTAGGTCTTGCGGTTCCACTTGTTGTTTCTCGCTTAACCAGTATTTCTGCTAAAAATGGTTTATTAATTCAGAACAGAACCTCTTTGGAAAAAATAAATACAATTAAATATGCCTTAATGGATAAAACAGGAACATTAACTGACGGTAAGTTTATTGTCCGTAATGTTATTAATTTTACTGATGAAACAGACATTCTCCAAATCATGGCAGCACTTGAAGGAAGTTCCACTCACCCGATTGCTCAATCAATCGTTTCAGCTGCTAAACCTCTTGAAAATCTAAAAGTTGAAGCGGTTGAAAATATTCCAGGAGTTGGAATTAAAGGGCAAGTTAATCAAAACTTTTATCAAATTGTTAACTATAAATATCTTCGTGAAAATCAACTTTCTTATGATGAACAAAAGATTGATCAATATTTAGATTTAGGTTTAACTGTATCTTTCCTAATCAATGAACAACAAGATGTTTTAGGATTTATTGCCTTAGGAGATTCTCCTAAAGCAGACGCGAAAGCCTTTATTAATGGTTTATTAGCCCAAGGAATTACCCCTGTTATGCTCACGGGTGATAATAAAGAAACTGCTCAAAAAATTGCTAGTGCACTAAATATTCCCGAATTTAGAGCGGAATTAAAACCTGAAGATAAAGCAGAAATTGTGAAAGAATACCAAAAGAAAGCCGGCGTTCTTTTCATTGGTGACGGTGTCAATGATTCCCCAGCTCTTGCAACTGCTACGATTGGTTTTGCGATTGGAGCAGGAACTTCGGTTGCTATCAGTACCGCTGATGTCGTCCTAGTTAACTCCAATCCAAGTGACGTCCTAGATATGATTAATATCTCTAAACGTATGCTTAGAAAAATGAAACAAAACCTCTGGTTTGGAGCAGGCTATAACATCATTGCTATTCCTGTTGCAGCGGGTATTCTTTATCCATTTACAGGGATTTATATTGATCCTCTCATTGCAGCAGTCCTGATGTCAATCTCAACCGTGATTGTCGCAATCAACGCGATGGGATTGAGGTATGATAAAAAATAGAAGAGCACATGCTCTTGCTCTGGAAGCGTTTCATTCAATTGAATTGCCGGTGCGTATTACTATGATTTTTGGCGGATTATGCTACGATTAAATACATGGATAATTAAGAAGTTATTAAGCAATAAAGGTGAGCACTGGAGGTTAGCATGCAGACATTAATACAGACGTTTATAGATCGACGCGGGGATTTGCTGACTGCACTATGGCAACACTTGGGGATTTCATTAGCATCATTAGTCATCGCAATGGTAATTGCGATTCCGTTGGCTATTTGGGTCGTTCGACGACCACGTTGGGCCGAGGGATTATTACAGCTCACGAGTGTCTTACAGACGATTCCGTCTTTGGCACTGTTAGGGTTATTGATTCCGTTAGTTGGGATTGGAACGGTGCCAGCAGTAATTGCGCTGGTGATCTATGCTTTACTGCCAATTTTTCAAAATACTTATTTGGGTATCTCTTCAATTGACGCCTCAATTGAAGAGGCCGCCGATGCCTTTGGGATGTCACGAATGCGTAAGTTGTTTAAAGTTGAACTACCCATTGCCCTACCACAGATCATTGCTGGGATTCGGACCGCGCTCGTCTTAATTATTGGGACGGCTACTTTGGCCGCTTTGATTGGTGCTGGGGGTCTCGGGACCTTTATCATGCTCGGTATTGACCGTAATGATACCTCGTTATTATTGATTGGGGCTATCTCATCAGCATTGTTAGCAATTCTGCTGAGTGCGCTCGTTCGGTGGTTTCAAACGGCTAAACCACGCCACGCCTTAATTGTCTTTGTCGGTATTTTAGCTTTACTAGGTGGTGGCGGGGCTTATAGTGTTTATGCCAATCGAGTTGAAACAATTACGATTGCAGGTAAACTCGGTTCTGAACCAGAAATCTTGATTAATATGTATAAGCAGCTGATTGAAGCTGAAGATGAGCATGTTCATGTGACGCTCAAGCCTAACTTTGGCAAGACCACGTTCTTATTCAGCGCGTTAAAGAATAATCAGGTTGATATTTATCCTGAATTTACTGGCTCGGTGCTGGAGACCTTAGTTAAGGGAAATAACCCAGCTGGTCAAACAGCTAACCAGACCTATCAGCTCGCCAAACAGCGCCTCGCTAAACAGGAACAAATGACTTACTTGAAGCCGATGCAGTATAACAATACGTACGCATTGGCAGTGACTAAGAAATTTCAACAAGAACATCATTTGAAGACAATCAGCGACTTAACGCAAGTTGAATCGATTCTGAAACCCGGAATGACCCTAGAGTTTATTGATCGTAATGATGGCTTAAAAGGAATCAAGAAGACTTATGGGTTAGACGTGACTGCAAAGTCGATGGAGCCGGCGCTACGCTATGAAGCTATCAGTAAGGGGAAAATCAACTTGGTAGATGCCTATGCGACGGATAGTGAATTACGGCAGTATCACTTGGCCTTATTGAAGGATAACAAGCACTTCTTCCCAACGTATCAAGGGGCACCGTTGATGAAGACAAGCTTTGCCAACAAACATCCTAAGGTCGTTAAAGCGTTGAATAAGTTAGCAGGAAAGATTTCAGAAACTGATATGCAAGAAATGAACTATGAAGTCAATGTTAAGAAGCAGTCCGCTTCGACGGTTGCACATCGCTATCTTGTGAAGCACAGTTTATTGAAGGAGGGACGTTAAATGACAACGGCAATTGAATTTCAACACGTCCAGAAAGACTTTAATGGGCAGACCGTGATTCCCGACCTTAATTTAACGATTGACCAGGGTGAGCTATTTGTTTTGGTAGGGACTTCTGGGAGTGGCAAAACGACGTCACTTAAAATGATCAACTGCTTAGAGCCATTGACGGCTGGTAAAATCCTAGTTAATGGTACTGATACAACCACGATACCAGTCCGAAGTCTACGGTGGCAAATGGGGTATGTCTTACAGCAAATTGCCTTGTTCCCAACGATGACGGTGGCGCAAAATATCGCCGTGATTCCAGAAATGAAAGGGACAGCTAAGAAGAAAATTAATCAAACGATTGATGAGCTATTGGCGGAAGTTGGCCTCGATCCAAAGGAATACCGCGACCGAATGCCGTCAGAATTATCCGGTGGTGAGCAGCAACGCATCGGTATCTTACGGGCGATTGCGGCGCAACCAGATATTGTTTTGATGGATGAGCCATTTAGTGCGTTAGACCCCATCTCGCGGCAACAATTGCAAGACTTGGTCTTACGGCTACACGCCCGCTATCACAACACGATCGTCTTCGTGACGCATGATATGAATGAGGCGTTGAAGTTGGGTGACCGGATTGGTGTCATGCAACACGGTCAGTTAATACAAGTCGATACGCCGGCTGCTCTGGCTCAGCATCCAGTGAACGACTTTGTGCGGAACTTCTTTGGCGCGAGCCGAGCTAAAAATGTCTATGATGTCTACGTTGGGCGTGTAGGGCTTATTCAGGGTTATCTCACAGAAAAACCCAGTGTTGCGAGTGGTCGGATTCAATCGTTAGACGTTCAAGCCACGTTACGCACCGCCTTTACGGCATTGACAGATCACGATTATGTGGCGGTCACGGAAGAAAATCGGGTTGTTGGCTATTTGGATAGCCAACGAATCGTGGCTTACTTGAGTCAACATGAAGAAGTATCTTAATCGTCAATTAAGGATGAATCAGTTACACTAGGTTGTGATAATTGATGGTCGCTAATGAATTTAAGGAGGAATTTCGAATGGCGGAACAGTACGATGTTGTTGTGATTGGTGGCGGACCAGCCGGCAATGCCATGGCTAGCGGATTAAAGGCTCAGGGCAAGACAGTGTTGATCGTTGAAGCGGATCTGTGGGGCGGTACTTGTCCTAACCGCGGTTGTGACCCTAAGAAAATCCTATTAAGCGCCGTCGAAGCGCGAGAAGCAGCGCAACATTTACAAGGGCAGGGCCTGATTGGTGCGCCCAAAATTGATTGGCCAGCACTGATGGCGCATAAACGAGGCTATACGGATGGCATCAACGATGGGACGTTGAACGGACTAAAGGGGCAAGATATTGCGACGTTACATGGTCAAGCGCACTTTCAATCCGACAATCAGTTAGCGGTCGGGGATCGAGTAGTCAGTGCGACTGATTACGTGATTGCCACTGGTCAGCGTCCGGCGATTCTACCGATTACCGGGCACGAATACTTTAAGACGAGCACTGACTTCTTAGATTTGGACCAGATGCCTAAACGCGTGACATTCGTAGGTGGTGGCTACGTAGGCTTTGAATTGGTGACGATTGCGAATGCCGCTGGCGCTGATGTGCACGTGATTCATCATAATGACCGCCCGTTAAAAGCTTTTGATGCAGATTTGGTTAAGGATTTGATGGCCGCAATGACGGCTGATGGAATCACGTTTGACTTGAATACGGATGTCCAAGCAATTACTAAAACGGCGACCGGTCTACAATTGACAGCTGATAATTTCGAGCTGACAACGGATCTGGTCATCAGCTCAGCGGGACGGATTCCGAACGCGGACCAGTTAGGTCTAGCCAACGTGGGCGTTACCTTTGATCGGCATGGGATTCAAGTCAACGATCATTTGCAGACGGCCAACCCGCACATTTATGCCATTGGGGATGTCAGCGATACACCGGTACCGAAGTTAACGCCAGTTGCAGGTTTTGAAGCGCGTTATCTGGTCGGTGAGTTGACGCATCCCGGTGCAGCCATAAAGTATCCCGTTGTGCCAACGCAGGTTTTTGCAGCGCCCAAGTTAGCGCAAGTCGGGATCAGCGCGGCCGCGGCGACTGAGCATCCAGATGAGTATCGTGTCAATACACTTGATATGACGAAGTGGTTCACTTATTACCGCTTTGGCGCACAACAAGCCCAAGCTAAAGTAGTGGTTGCTAAAGCGAGTGGGCAGGTTGTGGGTGCTACCCTTCTAAGTGATGTTGCCGACGAGATGATTAACTACTTCACGTTGTTAATTGAAAAACACGTGACTTTACCAGATTTACAACGGTTGGTATTGGCTTACCCAACGCCGGCTAGTGACTTACAATATTTGTATTAATGTGTGGTTGAATTAATCAACGTCCTCGCAAAGTGTTAAACTATGAAACCCCATATGAAGTATTTTTTGACAAACCGTTGCACTTAGTTTGACAATTCGCCGACTTAATTTGATAATTTAAGACAAAGAAGTGTATACTTAGTTGGGTAAATAAATTCTATTTACGATAAACATTGACCTTTGGGGGTAATACGAATGAAATACGTTATAGTAGGAACTTCGCATGCTGGTTTTGAAGCTGTGCAAACTCTATTGAAAAAAGACTCAGATGCAGAAATCGTTGTATTTGAAGCTGGATCAACCGCTTCTTTCTTATCATGTGGTATTCAGTCCTATCTAGAAGACATTTCAAAATCTTTGGATGAATTACACTACGCAAATGAAGCATCATATAAAGAACAAGGCGTTGATATCCGCATGAACACAAGTGTGATTGCCATCAACCCAGACACAAAAGAAATTACAACACGCACTACTAACGGTGTGGAAGCTACAGAAAGTTACGACAAACTATTGCTTTCTCCAGGTGGTGTACCAGGTACAATCCCGAATGTAGATGACCAACACGAAAACATCTTCTACTTACGTGGTAGAAACTGGGCAGATAAAGTGAAAAATCGTATGTCTTCAGCTAAAAAAGCTGTAGTTGTTGGTGCTGGTTACATCGGTATCGAAGCAGCAACTGCTTACGCACAAGCTGGCATCGACGTAACAGTTGTCGACTTTGTTGATTCAATCTTACCAACTTACCTTGACAGTGAATTCACTAGTCTTCTAACAAAACATGTGGAAGAAAAAGGTATGAAGATTAAAACTGGCGAAGGTGTAAAAGAATTTAAAGTCAACGAAAACAACGAAGTAACTGCTGTTGTCACTGACAAAGGCACTTACGAAGCAGATACAGTTATTATCAGTGTTGGGGTTCGTCCAAACACACAATGGTTGAAAGACACTTTAACCCTTGATGGTCGCGGCTTTGTTGAAGTCAACGAACACATGGAAACTTCAGTTAAAGATGTTTACGCTGCAGGTGATGCAACTGCTATTCCTTTTGCACCTACAAACGACAAAGCTTACATTGCTTTAGCAACTAACGCTCGTCGCCAAGGTGTCATCATGGCTCGTCACGCAAGTGGTGATGCAGACGCTAAAATTGGTCGCGTAAACGGTACATCAGGTCTTGCTGTATTTGACTACAAATTCGCTACTACTGGTATCAAGGATGCTAACGCAAACTCTTACCAAGGAAATGTGAAATCTGTTTACAAAGAAGACTTAATCCGTCCTTCATTTATGCATGACGAAGAAAAAGTTTTAATGAAGCTTCATTACGATGCAGATAACGGTCGTATATTAGGTGCTCAATTAATGTCAACTTATGACATTCTTCAAGCCATTAATGCTGTATCTGTTGCGATTGAAGCTGAATGGACTGTAGACCAATTAGCGCAAGCTGATTTCTTCTTCCAACCAGAATTCAGCCGTCCTTGGAACTTCTTAAATGTCTTAGCGCAAGAAGCTCAAGGTCAACCATACGGCGCAGACACAATGCTTTTCTAATCCAAACGAAAGCCACTTTTTCACTACAGATATATAACATTCTTTATAACAAATAAAAGACAGGCGGTAGACTCTCATTTAATCTACTCGCCTGTCTTTTTCTTCTATTATGTAGCTCACGATATCCGGTTCCAAAGGTCAAACTCTTCCAACACTTCCCAAAATACGCCAATTACTTAGCAGTACTTGTTCGGCTTTTGCTCCAGCGCGCCGAGTCTTAGCGACTTTTGTCACACCTCTAATTTTTACTCTAACCAACCATCAACTGTTTCACGATTGGCTTCAATCCAATTATCTGCTGCTTCTTCTGGTTCTACATCTGTCGCTAATTCTTCCATAACAGAAGACATATCTTCAACTTCCCAGTAGAAGTTATCAATAATCTTATAGGCTTCTGGATTATCTTCCTTTAGCCCTTCTCTTGCGTATGAATGAATTTCCTCGTAGCCACCAAAGACATTTTCTGGATCGTCAAGCATCTTAAGATCATAATCCATGAACATCCAATGCGGCTTCCAACCAACCACAACTATATCCTCTTCATTATTGATAGCCTGATCTAATTCAGCAATCATAGCACCTGTTGAACTCACAGAAACCTCCCAATCGGATAGATTGTCATACTCCTTAACAGCATTTTGGGCACTGTTGGTAACACCTGCCCCTGGTTCAATTGCTGTAATAGTTGAATCATTTTCATCCGTGAGGTCGGTAATCGAATTGATATCTTCCATATATGTTGGAACAGTTAATGCTGAAATAGCACCTTCTAGGTTAGCCCCTAAATCAACCATCGAGTCACCATATTCCTCTGCATAGGCCTGGTGCGTTGTAGGCACCCAACCGCCGACCATAGCATCCAACTGCCCTTCTGCAACCGAACTAAACATGATGGCCGGGTCTACTGTTGTAATTTGTACGTTGAACCCTGCTTCTTTTAGCACCTGTGCCAGGACATTTGTTGAAGCTATTTCAGACTCCCAATTCACAGTTGCTAGAGTCACTGTTTGGCCACCAGAATCAGCACCTACAGTCGTTTTATACGAATCTTCACTGCCAAAGGTAAATAATAGCCCTATAACTGTTGCTACTAATAAACTCATTTTCTTAAACATTTTTACACGTCCCAAAAAATGTTTGAATTGGAAAACACCTTATGAAATCTTTTATAAAACTGTGTTGCACTTAATTTGACAATTTAAGATATAAAAAAAGAAATTTATCTGTTGTTATTTAACTAGCTAGGGAAAGTTATACTCTGTTAGTTTGTGGGGTCGATAATCCGCAAAAGATTGTGGATGAAATTAACAATCTAGTAAGTTGAAAAATAAATAAGGCTCTCAAAGAAATAATAAGGTGTTACGTAAACAAGCAGTAATGCATCTGATATGCTTAAAATGGTGAATGGTAAGTATTAATTAATCAATACAAAAAGTGCTCCAAACATTGGTGCTATCCTGTTTAGAGCATTTTTTATATTATAATAGTTGTGCAGGTTAAAGGCGGTGGCTGACTTTCTATTAGAAAGAGGGTGATGCCTATGAATGTTATTCATGGACACCAGAATCTAACGAAAGGAGGATTAGCCAGAAATGTCTTTTCACGATGCAATGTCCTTAGTGATATTGTTTGCGACTTTCTTGTTGGCGTTGTTGACGTATATCGACAACCACAACAAGAAGTAAGACAAATTAAAAACCGCCCTAAGCTTTGACGAGTTTGGCGGTTTAAATAAATATATTTAAGTCAGTCACCGTTAAAGTAACCTGGGCTCCGTGTCAGTAGCACGGGGCTTTTTGTTTACAAATAAATTATAACACAGGCTTTAAAAATCCCTAAATAGCTTTCTTCAATTACCTATACCAATGTAAGTTAACATAATGCCGGTTATAGTTAGTTGTTGATTTGACGGTCTTGCCAGTGGTTTGTGCAATCACGTCAATTCACAAACTCATTTTTTTACTGCCCGCCAATTTCACAAGCAGAAAATTTATAAAATTTCACAATCTAGACCATTCAGCAAATTTAGGATTGATTCAGATGATATTGTTGCCATTTATTGCGTATGTACCGCCATGACCAACCAAGACAAAAGGCGATGCCACAAAGGAACCATGTTAACAAAATCATGAACAACTTACCTAATAGTCCTAATACTAATTTAGCAATGCCTAAAATAATACCAAAAATATAGGCAACGAGTTTGGCTGTCCAACCAAGCAACACCCAAAAGATGGCAAAAAAGATAATTAAAATGAAGTAGGGCATCAGGGGCCTCCTTTCTGTCGGTTCTTAATGACATATGTATCCCAACTCAACCATGAGTCAGGGGTTCTGGCACACAGGTGTCAACAATTTGTTTTCAAGTTAATTGTCATGCATTAAAGGAGCATTTTTTTGCCAGAGCGATCTTTTAAGGCAGCCACGTTCCTAGGTTTAATATAACATGATTCAGTTTTTGCAGTAGTTGTTAGGTTTTAATAGCTGGGTTGCCAATTAGGCAGTTCTTGATTAATGATTTGCTGCAGATTTGATAGAAAATGGGCGTCAGACATGGTGGCTTGAAACGTCATCGCTAGGATAGCCCCTAAATAATTTACAAAATAGTGGGCGATAGTGGTATCACTGACCGTTAACCGAAAGGTTGCCGTTGCTAAATTAGGGGTGTTGGCGTCAATAGCCACCGAAACTTGATTGTAGTGTTGCTGGACACATAATTGATAGGTGTTTGCTGGGGTTGTAACGGTTGTCTTTATCATGTAGTTGCCTCCCTAAAAATTTTTCTGTTGGTCAATTGGCTTTGATTAACTAACCAAACTTTCATTTTGACAGGAGAAGTGTGATATAGGCACTGGCCAATGACAAGGGCAGCGAAGCTGTGCTATTTACCCTTGTCATTGGTCGTAGTGTTGCTTAGGGCATTAGCCCTTAGCAATCACTGCCTATATTAGGGTTTGGATGGCAAAAAGAAAGGTGTAGTAATCTAAGACGGTTGCGCCGAGCGAAACCGTTTGGCCCCGGTGGGGTCGGGGGTACAAGGGAGCCCCGCTTGCGGGGACTGGGGCACGCAGGGAAGGGCGCAGTGCGCCCCGATAATTTAGATTTCAACCCAACCGTTGTCAGTGGTTGGTGTATTGATGAGATATTGTGCATTCATTAAGTCAGTTGCAGATAACACGACTTGTTCATTCTGGTAGGCTTGTCTTACTTGTTGGTCAAGGTCATTTTCACTATCGACCGTAAGGGCAACGGTACGGGTTAGGGTTTCTTCAAACGTAACGTAAATTTCTTTTTTCATGGTTTCACTTACCTTTCAAAATCGTTTTTAACATGTAGATGAACCGATTGGGTATCCTCTGGGGTTAGAATAATCTCGCCGTTGTCGTACATGTGCATAGCTTGTTGACTTAAATCATCAATGTTCATTTCAGGGGTTAATTCAAGGGTCACTTCTTTTTGACGATATTCTTCAAATAAAATACGGACTTTCATTAGTCGTCTCCTTCATTTTTAAAGTGATACAATGTGCCGTTTTCTAATACTTCATTAAAGGTTGTATGTGTTTGTTCATTTAACATATGTGCCTTTTTTGTTTGCTCAAATTCATCACTGGCAACGGATAACGCTTGATACTGACTAGCTGACATAGTACTGGGTTTAACCCCAGTATCAATTAAAACTAAGGCTTGAAAGAATAGCCGGGGGCTTTCTTTTTGTAAGCCAATTAACATGTTGTAAATCGTTTCAACCAGTTTCACACTGACGTTTGCCGATACCATTTCTTCATAACCAGTCCCTAAAGCTTTTTTGTAGTGTTCTTTCGGGACTTTAGTTTCTTGATAACCGTAGGTTACATCTGCCATAGCTTGTGCCATTTTAGCAATGGGTAGTTTTGTAAAATCATCATAATAAGTTTTGGTCATAGTTATTCTCCTTGTTCAGCGTATTTAAGCAACGTTTTTAACTTTCGACATCTTTTTGATAGTCGGCATTACTTAAACGAATGGTTACTTGTTCATGATGTGCTTTTGCTGATTGTAAAGCGGTTATTAAGTTATCAATTTCTGCAGTTGATAAATCAATATCAGCAAAATTATCATTTGCAAAAGGTAGTGGTGTGGGTCGGAACCCATGCCATGCTAAAAACGTTAATGAAAAATCGGTTAAATTTTGAGACATAGTAAAACTCCTTTAATACTGACTAGGTGTGACGAAATTTTTTTCTGCCAGCAACCACCTGTTGTTGCTGGGTTTGTCGTTGTGACGGGAAATTTTTAGCAGATAGCGGGACCAAGCACAAGGGCGGCGTAGCCGTGTTATTTACCCTTGTGCTTGGTCCTAGTTGTCCTTAGTCGCGGGCGACTTAGGACTAACTGCTGTCATGCTATAAATGATAGGCACATAAGGCAGGCCCAGTGACATCAGGTGGTGGCAGGCGTAAGCCTGCTTAGACCCCCGCTTGCGGGGCCTGGGGTTATTAATAAATCTTCTTTGTATAACTGTTAAAAATTTCTTTGGGACACTTTTACATAGGCCTGTAAAAATTCGTTACGATAACCCTAGAATCAAGAAATTAAAACAATTTTTAAGGGAGATCACACATGGTATCAAAGAAATTAGCAATGCGTTTAGACAAGAAACAAACTGAATTAGCCAATGCCGAGGCCAAAGTTAAGGTCTTAAAAGGCGAAGTGGCCGAATTAAAGCAACAAGTCCAACTAGAATTAGTTAAAAAGTTACAAGATAATCTACACACTGATGATTTAGGAACGATTGAGCAGTTTATTGCCCAAGTCGCACCGACTGACACCACAACGTCGACAACAGCGGATGGAGGTGAATTAGATGGCCATTAATCGTGCCGCCATGAAGGCGTTACCCATTCAAGGGTATTTAGATTATAAAGGGATTGATTACACCACCGAACACAATCGTGTGCGGCTGGTTGATCACGATAGTTGTGTTATTAATACTGATAAGAATGTCTTTTTTTGGAACTCCAAACAAATTTCGGGTGATTTAGGTGACTTTATTGCCGCTTATGAGGAGGTAACCCCTAAAGAAGCGTGGGTCCGTTGGTCAGAGTATGGACGCCATTACAATGGGCAAGATGCAGCCGATAAAACGAAGTACGAAACACCTGCAACAACAGATAATTATCAATTTAATTGGCAAAGGTGGCGTACCGCACAAACGACAAATAATTCAGAAAATTATTTGGTAAATGAACGAGGTTTTGATGCCACATTTGTGCAACGTCTGGCAAACGCTGATTTTATTAAACAAGGTAAACCAAGACAGGACCGCCAGACAAAAGAATGGCAAAAACCAGCCATTTTATTTCCATGGTACGATGAAAATGACCAAGTCGTCGGTTTAGATCAACAAGGGACTGAAATTAATTTTGAAAAATATGGCAAGCGTGGGACGCAAAAGAAGGTCGCCGCTGGATCCGATACCCGTTACGGGTATAACTTTCGCACTGGAAATGGGGCTGATCAGTTGATTGTTTTTGAATCACCGATTGATGCACTCTCATATGCACAGATGCATTTTACGGAACCTCAAAATAAAAATACAACTTTCTTATCACTATCGGGGACGGATCACCAAAAGGTATTGTCTCAACTAGATCGCATGAAGCAATTAAACGGCCATTTACCCAAGCAACTCGTTTTAGCAACGGATAATGATTTAGCCGGGTTTAAAGCAGCAGCACCCTTTGATATGTTGCAATTTGAAGGTATGACAAATATTAGGCAAATCCCAACACAAGGTAAAGATTGGAACGATCAATTAAAGGCACATGACCTCGCTATTAAAACACTCACGATGGCTGAAAACCAACAACAATTAGCCGCACTAGAAACGTTTACACAACAAGCTAAGCCGGCTGCTAAAGCACCGGCAAGTGATGACAAGCAAATTGCACAACCACAACGCAAGACGCGTGAACAACGGCGTGATGACCGTAAGGGCAAGAGTCGTGAACGGAATGAAGAAATTATTAAAGATGCGTTGACGCGTGTGCAAAATTATCAGAATGATCCCAAAGAAGTGCAAAACTATTTGGATTTTGTGGCCCAGGGCCAAAACTATTCACCCCGAAATACACTACTAATTTATGGGCAACGGCAAGATGCCACGATTGTGATGGGTTATAAACAATTTGCTGAACGGGGCATTCAAGTGAATAAGGGCGAAAAGGGAATGAAGATTTATGGCGCCCCTAAAAATTTGCAAAGTATTGTGACTCCCGAAGGTGATCGTGTGTACTGGCGTGATGCCACTGCTGAACAACGCCAACAAGCCAAAGCCGGTGATTTAGAAACGCGCACGGTCAAGCACTATCCAATTGAAACGGTGTTTGATGTCAAACAAACCAATGCGAAATTGGATGACTTACCGAAGTTGTTACCCAACCGGCCGGTTAATTTAGCCACTGATCAATCAGCGGAACACCTGGAAACCGTTTATCAAACACTTAAAAAGTATGCGCAAGATGAACAACATGCCCGAGTGGTTGACCAAGACCAAGGGGCGATTAAATTCTTAGCGGATCATAAGCCGATGACAAGTCACGGAGTAGCCAAGGGGGCGACAGTGATTAATCGGCAAAAACCAGATGAACCAACAATTATTTTACGCCCAGATTTACCCGTGACGGATCGAATTGCTACGTTAGCGCATGAAATGGGGCATACGGCGTTACATCAACAAAGTGATGACAAGATCCCTAACGGGGTGCAAGAGTTGCAAGCTGAAATGACCAGTTATGTGGTCTTAAAAAATGTCGGCGTGGAACCTGGTGATATTAGTGAAAAATATATGAGTGATTGGACTAATCACTTAAAGGAATTTTCCGACCTAAAAGAGAAAACACCTAATCTAATAACCGATGTGACCAGAGCGAGTACGTCAATCACAAATTATTTATCAGATCGCCTCACAAATGGCCAACAAATAACGTATGCCCGGCGGGCGGTGCCTAACATCCAGCCAACCGCTGTACAAATGGCCACAAACCAGGTTACCCAAGATCAAGCCAATGAAACGAAAACACGAGGACAAGCAAGATGACCACAATACAAGGTAAGTTAGTCCAAATTGCCCAAGGCAACGGACTGTATATGTTAAGCGTGGATACTGAACAAGCAGCGGACGGATTACTAGAATTACCCGTCATGGCTGAACATTATCATGTGTTATTTCCAGCCGGTGATCCCGTTTTAAATGAAATCTATGAATTTACGATACAACCTGCTGATCAACAAATGACATTAGTTAATGTTTTCCCTGTTGATGCAGAAGTCATTCCAGCAGATTTAGTCCCGACTTTAACAGCAACCCAAGACATGGAATTACAAGGAGAACATTTTATGGATACGCAAAAAGCTAGTGCAGCGTTAGAAAAACGCTTAAATGCCATTCGACAAGATGATTCATTAATGCAGGACATTCAAACCGAACTGGATCAAGAAGCGCAAAAACGCTTAGCTAATATTAAAGCCCGCCAACAAGGACAAGGGATTGAACAGCTCTTTACAGCTGAAGAATTAGCCCAGCTGCAACAAAATAAACAACAACCAACTAAAACTGTTTCGCTGTCAGAACAAACCCGCGTTGCGGGTCAGGATGGTGAATTACCCTTGGGAGGAGATGATGACGCATGACAACCAGTTATTTAGACGTCTTTACTACGAATTTAAACCAGGTAATTGCGGCAGATCCAACTGAATACGGTGCCTTTGGCCGTGATGTTGAACTGGGTCGTTTGGTCCGAATTTTAAATCAACATAAGAAAAATAGTGCCGCTGTATTAGGTGAAGCGGGTGTTGGTAAAACGGCGCTAGTTGAAGAACTGGTTAAACGGATTTTAACCAATGATGCCAGCTTACATGGCACATTAGTTAATCGCGAGGTGCATTCATTAGAGTTGGCCAGTTTAATGTCAAATACTACGGGCAATAATTTTGCAGCTAATTTGCATCATTTGGTGGCGGAAGTCAAAGCCAATCCGCAGATCTTATTATTCATTGATGAGATGCACGAACTTATTGGGACGGGTGCAGAAGGTAGTTCCGGTATGGATGCAGCCAATATTTTAAAGCCTGCCATCGGTCGTGGTGAGATCCAAGTCATTGGGGCAACCACTAATCATGAATTTAAACAATATATTGAAGCGGATAATGCCATGGAACGTCGATTTGACAAAGTCATGCTGGATGAATTTACACCAGCACAAACCCGGACGACTTTACAACGCATTATTGCGGTTAATCCAGATCATCTGACCGTACCGGATGAGGTAATTAAGACAATCATTCAGTTTTCTGATCGCTACATTACCACGCATTTCTTTCCGGAAAAGGCCATTACCTTACTAGATAATGCTTTAGTTGAGGCAAAAATGAATGACCGTTCGGTCTTAACAACCCAAGATGTGGCCAGTATCATCAATGAACGTTACCGGGTGCCAATGTCTGTTTTAACTGAACAAGATAATGACCGGTTATTCCAGTTATATGAACGGATGCAAGGGCAAGTGATGGGGCAAAATGCCGCTTTAAAGAAAATTGTCACGAGTATTCGCGTGCGTGCGGCTGGATTAGGTGATATGAGTAAGCCATTATCATTTCTGCTGGCCGGTACACCCGGTGTGGGAAAAACGGAAACGGCTAAAGCCTTAGCCGTGCATTATTTTGGAGACGAACGGCAATTAATTCGCTTTGATATGTCGGAATTTAAATTTGCCAAGCAATCAATGGCGCGGTTTGCTGAACGAGCCGCTGAAGCTGGTAAGTTTAATCCCTATTCAGTTTTGCTACTGGATGAGATTGAAAAAGCAGACCCGATGGTGTTGGACTTATTGCTACAAATTCTTGATGATGGGCGCTTAACTAACGAACGCGGCCAAACGATTAACTTTAAAGATTTAATTATCGTCATGACCACCAATATTGGTCATCAATTAATTATCGAACGAGCTGCCAAAAGCGATAGTTACCGCCATGATCCACAACATCAAGTGACCTTCAGTAAAAACTTTGAAAATGCCTTGTTAGGTGCCGATTTAAGACAAGAATTTATCAGTCGTATTGGGGCGACCATTATTTTTGAACCGTTAGAAGTGCCAGACGTGAAGCGAATTATTGACTTGAAATTAACCAAACTTAATCGTCAAGCGCAACGACAAGGCTATCAATTGGTTTATCGGTCACAAGATGTCAGTCAATTAATTCCAAGTTTTGCCAGTGGGCAAGAATTTGTCAATGATCGGGTGGTTGAAACGCATCCATTAATTGATTTCTTAGTGGATAAGGGGTATCGCAAAAGCCTAGGTGTACGGCCATTAGATGATGCCATCATGGAATTTGTCGAATCACAAATGGCAACGGCGATCTTACATGAACGACGAACCGGCCAAGTGAACGGACATTCCTTTGTCTTTCGTGCCTGGGGGAATCCACCGGATGCGACGCATCCACGTGGTAGTTGGCAAGCCGTCGTCACACAAGCAGAATTACCCATCACACAAGAGGAGGTTGGTGCATGAGTAGAGAATGGTTTGGGAATCGTTATGAGAAAGCCCGGTCGTATGAAAAACAAAGCCAAATTCGTTTGCGCGGGCAATTTTGGTTTCAACTCATAATCTTTATTGGTTATTGTGCAGTAGGAATCGTGATGGCGCTACTCGTTGGCACATTAGCCGGGGCGCTTTGGTATATCATTCGATCAGGTCTCGGTAATATGGCCTTAAATCTATTCAATGTTTATTTTAAACCGGCTTTTAGCTGGGATTACTTACAACAATACGTGATGTTTTCCTTATCTGGTGGAGTTTTACATGAACATTCTTACATCATTTGGGCGATTATGTTGCTAGTGTTTGCCATTTTCTGTCGGTTAGGGGTTAAAAATTGGTATGACTGGGTGCAAAAATTTGGTGATCGCACCACTAATCAAAACCGTTGGGCGACACTAAATGAAATTGAACGCACTTATGTTTTAATTCCCGATCGGAACAAGTTTTACAAGGGGCCAGCAGGTCAACCAATTAGTCATATTTCGGGATATGCGTTTGCTTTTTTCAAATTACACCCGCTCCTTTGGCTAAAACAAGTGGTCAAAGCCCCACTGGGCTTAAATCGCGAAAGCTTTCCCAAATGGTACCAACAAGTGCGACCACGGTTGATGCAACTACCACTATTAAACAAGTATTTTGATGCCAAACGCACGGTTGAAGGTGGTTTTCAAGGCTTTTACTGGATTGATCCAAAACCGACACACGCGATTACCACCGGGGCAACCCGTTCTGGTAAGGACCAACGGCGAGGCTATATTTTTATTGATATTATGCGTCGAGCCGAAATTCAACCCAATATCATTGATACCGATGCAAAAAATGAAGATGCCAAGATGTCATTTATTCCGCTACAAAAAGCCGGGTATGAAGTGCAATTACTCAACATTGCCGACACGGATTGGTCTGAATCGTGGAACCCGTTTCAAGTTGCTTTGAATTATGCAATGGCGGGTGAATTAGATAAGGCCCGAGACGAGGCAATGGTGATTGTACAAATTATTGGCTCATCGAGTTCATCTGAAGGTGGGAATGATATTTGGGATAAAACCGCTGAGGATACGCAACTAGCGATTATTTTGATTCTCTTATGGTTAGCGATGGAGCAGGATGATCAAACGTTAGCCACGCCAGCCGGCGTGCCACAATTTATTAATTCAGTTAATCAATTTAATGATCCAAAGGATAAAAATTTGGATGGCTTGACGCAGTATTTCAATATGCTACGCAAACTAGATCCGATGCCACCGATTATTAATGAAGCTATCCTAAAGGCCGGGTCTTACTTAGGCGCAACAGGTGATACCAAATCATCCGTCATGTTTACCTTACAAAGTCGATCAAGTTTGTTTGCGTCAGAAACGGTGGCGCGTTTAACGTCACGTTCAACCATCCAAATTTCAGATTACGGTTTTCCCCGCATGTTAAAGGTTAATGTGCCAACAGATTATGCTGGGGCAACCGCCATGGTGGAACTTTACAAACGACAAGATGATCAAGCGCAAGGACATTACCTAGAACAAGATGCCGTGAAGGTTAGTCGAGCGGGGGTTATTCAATATCCGTTCCAGCATGTCTTTCCGGATGACTGGTTAATCAAGATTCATTTTGCGGATAAAGGTAATCCCAAGCATCTACAAAAATCATGGTTGCAAATTAGTGGTGAAAAGCGAATTAAACGCCAGTTGAATCACCAAATTAAAGTGGATCCACAGAGTCAACGGCCGGTTAAGCAAGTCGTCAGTTATCCGTTGCAACAACATTTAATCAATGATGAGATACCAGCTACCTTTAGCTTACGGTATTCAGAAAAACCTAAAGCCGTGTTTATCGTCACGCCACAAAGTAATGATAACTATGCTGCAATTGCGTCCTTGTTCCTAGGACAAGTTTTCTCCGTGAATACACAAATTGCCTCGGAAATCACAAGAAGAAAAATGGACCGACAGATTATCTACAAGTTAAATGAGTTTTCTATGTTCCCCCGGATTCCGGGGTTTGATAATTTCTTAACCCGTGGTCTAACCTACGGTCATATCGTTGATATGTATGTGCAAGATGACGTCCAAGTCGCTAAACATTATTCAGAGTCAGAAGCTAAAGAAATCATGAACAATATGTTGACGCAATTCCATATTCAAACCAAGGATCGGGATACCAACCAAGCCGTTTCAGATCGTCTAGGTGAGATTGAGGTGCAAAAGGAAATTGTGAACTCACAGATGGGTGAACAGCAACAAGATAAAGGAAATCGTCAAGTTTCTATTGATAAGATGCCATTACTGTCAGCCAAAGAGTTAGAGGAGTTGAACGATGGGGAAATGGTGATTATGCGAACGGCTAAGCGTAACGATAAAAAGTGGCGCCGTATCCGACCACTGCCAATCTTTGATACTGGGAAAACGTTGATGCCCAATGCCCGTGATCTCATTGGTCAAACTTATCGTTTGGATTATTACACTACCGACTTACGGATTAAAAACAATACCAAGCACTTGAGTTATCAAGATATTTTCCAAGATTACAGTGGTTATTATCAACAATTAGCTGCGCAAGTTAATCCGGAAAAAATTGTGACGGACGAAGACGATAAGTTAACAGAGCAAACACAAACGATCATGCCTGAACCACAAAATCAAACGTTAGCTGATACCACAAGCAACGATAAAATTGGTGAAACTAACGAGGTGGCTGAAAGCCAGGAAACCGCAACTAATGAATCTAATGCTGCTGATGACGATGAAGTCGACGATTTTACGATCTGGCAACGTGAATTTTCGGCACATGCCGACGAACCTTTGATATCAAAGATGGAGATGTCAAATTGGGCGTTTGTTCAACAAGTAGAAGATGCCATTGCCGACGCTTTAGATACGCCAGCCATAACGGCTGATACTGATAAGGTAGCAGTGCAAGCAGATGCCGTGGTACATAAATTCTTTAAGCGCCATGAACAATTAAACCAACAAGCAGCAATGCGTGATTTTATGGTCGATGATGACCGTTGCTTTAATTTGTTGATGACCATTGCGGAATTACGTGACGCACAAGAAGTAGAAAATTAAGAAAGCGAGGAAATGCACATGATAGGATTGGTACCACTGCCAGCAAATGGGCCCACCAATGCGTTTTATGAGTCATGGGCCGATTATTTACAACCAAAATCCCGGATGTTTTTGTCGGTCTTACAAATGATGTGTCAAGGGATTGCCGATTTATGTTATGACTTGGCCAATGCGGTTTTGACAGCGTGGAATGCTGCTTGGAAACTAGCCCAGTTTAGTACAATTTTTACTGAATCTGATGGCACGGGTCAAGATATTTCAGGGTATAGCTTAACCCAGTATATTGGTACATTTTTCATGATTGGGATTATTATTTTAGCCGTGATGATGGCCGTGCAATTAATTCAATTTAATTTAACGTCAGGGCGAAGAGGTAAAGAATGGCCGTCCGGCATCGTCACAGCCATTATTATCATTGCTTTAGTACCTATGTTAATTTCAGGAGGTACTAAAGTTGCAAAAAGTATGAATCAGGCCATGTTAGGAACAAATACTTCGTCGGCACAAAAAGGTGGGCACAGTATTTTAACTGATATTTGGCAAAATAATTCAGTTGATCTCAAAAAGTTGGCGCAAGCCGACTTTAAGGTCAAAGAAGGTAATATTCACGATTACAGTCCAATTAAAAAAACGTCGTCGAATGCGATTGTTAAATCGTCAATTTTTACAGATACGATGGACGACAAGGCCAAGAAAGTTATCAAAAATAAACAAGCTGTTAAAGTTTTTGACAATAAACAAGGTGAAAGTACAACTGAAAAGGTTGATAAAGGTGGTTGGTTAAAAGGAACCGAAGAAGTTTACCCTCGAGTCAAAGTAAATTGGATTGGGATTATCGCTGCCGAAATTGTCTTTGCCATTATCGGATTTTTGGCGATTATTGAATTAATCGTGCGTTTCTTCCGACTAGCTTATTATTCACTAACCCTACTGGCTTTAGCCTTTCGTGATATGGAAGGTAAAAAAGCGATGCAAATTTTACATGTGATGGAAGGTAGTATTTTAGGAATGGCATTGTTGCCGCTGAACCTTATTTTGTTCTTTGCTTTCGTCCAATGGGGTATGACGGCCATTAGTAACCAAAATCTATCATGGGGACCTTACACGATTATCAGTGTGGCGTTACTATTAGCAGCTGGTAAAGGCTTATTATCCGGGTTTGCTTTGATTGATGATTGGACCGGTATGCCAACGGGTCATGGCAATACTGCCAGTGGTTTGATTGGGGCAGCAGTCACCGGGGCAACAGTGGGTCGAGCCACCAAGGGTGTCACGGGTACAGCAGCACATATGATTGGTGGTGTTACGCGTGGTGCCGCAAAAGGCGGTAAAAAAGCTGTGGGTAGTGCCCAGTCGATGAAAGCCAAGATTGCCCAAGCAGGTAAGAATAATCAAGCGACGCAACAAGCGGTACAAGCAGGTGCCAATGCAAAATTCGGTAGTGATGGCACAAGTTCAGGAAAGCAAAAAAATAGTGCGACGACGCGCTCAGCAAATGGGTTGAATGGTTTGCCCGTTAATGCAGCTGCCAGTCAATCACCAGCAACTGGTGGTGGTGCTCATGAGACTATGAACAAAGGTGAGGATAACGGACAACAAGCGCCTGGTACAGCTACTCGAAAGGCGAGTCAAACGGCTGGTTCTAATGGCTTGCGTACACCCGCCCAAGCACATAACCCTGGCACACAACCTATTAGCTCATTAAGTAGTAGTAGTGGCAGCAGTCAATCAGCAACCACGAGTCAGTTAAGTCAAACGACCGGACAAACAACTAGTACAACTAATGGTAGCCTGCAAAGTACAGCCAAGCCGGCCATGACACCACCTAAACCAATGCCAGCAAGTAGTGTTAGTCAAAGTAGTGGTAGCCAACAACCAGCAACAAGCGTGACGGGTGGTACATCAAATACAACAGCACAAACAAGCACACCTCAATCAGCAATGCCAGGACGATCAGTGAGTGCAGGACCGCAGCCAACGACGAGACTAACACAACCAATTAATCAACCGATGACGAGTCAACCGGCACCTAATCAACATGCCAATAATGCGGGTCAGACAGTACAAAATAGCACGGGTCGACAAACGAGTGGTCAACCAACTAGACAGACGTCAGCTACCCGGCAATCATCAAATGCTGTATATGATAGACTTGAAAAGGAAGTACAAAATGATTTGCGTCAGGCTTATCCGAAAAAAGATAATCCGCAACGATCATAGTCAGGGCATGATGGAGGATTAAAATGAGTAACAAAATGAAATGGTTTATTGGCATCATTGCAGTACTCGTGGTGGCGACGGGTGGTGTGTCATATGGTATCTATAAACATAATCAACCCTTATCAGATGAAGCTTTTAGTAAGTTGGAAATTGATGAACAATTTGAAAAAGCGCCGGCAGGTCATTATGTGCATTTGAGGAAGGACGATCCAACGCTGTATCGGACGACTTGGTCGGCAAAACAAATTAAAAAGTATTTAGTATATAAATTTGGACAAAAAGAAAATCACTTGCCAACCGGCAACTATAATGAAAAAACTAAATTAGGAACTAATCAATTATTTAACGATAAACACTTGGTGAATAAAGAAAAAGGATATGGTGAAATTGGGCGTATTGATTCTGCGCTATCTGACAACAGTAAGTTCAATGAAAATATGACCTATTATACTGATTTATCTTTTAATTGGTACTTTAATAGTCCCGAACAAGCACAAAAAGATCCTGATGTTAAAGAGTATGTCAATGATTTGATTCGTTAATGATACAATATACTTAAAAGTATACGTTTAAGTATAACTATAAGTATATGTAGTATTATACGATTACGTATATTTATCTATATGAAAAAGGCGTCCAACATGAATTCTGTGTTGAACGCCTTTTATTATGCACTTAATTAATCTTTTGATTGTTGATCTAAGATGGCTTGAAAAATTTCAACGGCAAAACTTGATAAACCGGTATAACCGTTTTGCTTCGCAAGGGCTGTTAATTCCTCTTTCATCGTAGGGGTCATTGTAATTGATACGGATTGCTTACGTTCACTCGTGGGTTTGGTATTGATATTAAGACTAGCTACTAAATCAGCAGCATTGTGTTGGCGAACGGGGTTTTGAGCAAAGGCCTCTTTCATCTGTTGGTCACTAGTAGATTGTTTTGAATTAAATGACATAAATATACTCCTAACTGTGTTGATTATCTTGCAAAGTTTGCGTCATGCGTGTGAATTGGGTTATTAACTGCTCTTTAAAACCGGGGTACTGTCTCAAGATACTAGCGGGCATCTCAACGACGGCTTGTTTTTGAGCGGTTGATTTGCGCATGATTTCACGGGCGTCAATTTGGGCAATGACATTTGGCATCGTTGCTAATGCTTCACGAAACTGGCGACTTTCAATAGTATTATGTTGGATTTTATTACCAACATAATAAACTTGGGCATCAATATCACTGACGCCCGTCCGGGGGTCAATACTGTCTTGTTGGTATTCGGTCATGCGGAGTTCAAATTGGGTTTTGAGCTGTTTAAAACCATACTCACTGGGTTCCAACGGCACGATGACGGCATCACTAACTGCAATCATATTTTTCGTGAGTAAACCAAATTCTGGATGGGTATCAATCAAAATGTAGTCGTAAGACTGGATAGTATCGACGTGTAGACGCATCCACTGCATCAATAAATATTCACGATACATTTTCGTTTGAATTAAGCCTTCAACGCGATCCAAATTGGGCGAAGCTGGCAATAAATCAATATTTTGGGCAACTGGTTGGATGACGGGTTCACCACCAATAAACACATCTAATAACGTATTTTCGTTGGTAATTAAATCATATGTGGCACTTAAGTTAGCCTGAAAATCACCATCGATTAATAGGACGTGATAATTGTGTTGTGCCAGCCAGGCAGCGTAATTAAAGACCAGCGTGGTTTTACCAACGCCACCTTTTGATCCAGTAAATGTCATAATTTGCATCATTATTTCCTCGCTTGTTTATTTGTCAAAATGAAAGTTTGGTTAGTTAATCAAAGAAATAATTTAACGCTGTAAACAGTATAACACCAGGCTTTTATTAAGTGTATACGTTACGTATATCTTTAAACATACTTAATATTATACGTATAAGTATACGTAAAATTACATTTATAAATATACTTAACCGTATAACAAAGCGTATACGGTTAAGTATAACGTTACATGCTTGATTTTTTCTTTGGGACACTTTTACATAGGCCTTAAAAAATTCGTTACGATAACGGTAGTTAATCAAAGAAATAAATTATTGAAAGGTGGCATTTTTATGCAAGGTTATAACTATCGTGAGTTTTCACCAGGTAACAACATCTGGAAAAAGCAACCACGACTTTTATTTTTAAATTTTGAACGACTAGCGGTATTAGGAGGCTTTTTCATGTTTACCTATATCATGCTATCCAAAGCGTTTTCATATCAATTGACGTTTTCAAAAGGCTTTTTTCTGGTGGTCATGGTGGTTACAGCAATTTACGCCATCTTACCAGCACCCAGCAATCCGAATAGTTTGGTGATTGATGAAGTCTTTGTACGCGGTCCTAAAACGGTCAGTTCACAAAGTCTGCACGGCTCAATGAAATGCATGCCGTTGGAAAAGGAGGATTAAATGGGGTTTAAACAACAAAAAAAGCACCAATTATCATTGAAACAAGTTGCTGAATTAAGGCGACCAAAAGTTGACCTGTTGGATTTATTACCGTTTAAACGTTTCGAAGGAGAGGATAATTTATTAGTGTTAGCCGGTAATGACAAACAAGATGCGGGTTACATGGATATGTTGACGATTTATGGTAAAGACTTAGATTTCGTCTATGGTGTCGGTTCCGAAGGAGCCTCAAATATTATTCGCGACTACCATTTGTTACTCAATACGTTTACCAGTGATTTTGATATTATCATCACACGAATGGCCGCTGAAACTACCATCCAACAACGGGCTTGGTTGGCTAATCGGCACGCAATTGATGCAGAAATGGCGCAAACCACAGATGCACGACGTTATCGGCAATTACAACTCCGCCATCAATTAGTCACGGATCAAATTGCCAGTTTACGCCACGTGGCCGAAAACGTGAAGCACCAAAGCTATACGGCTTTTATTTATGGTGAATCAGCAGCAGAAACCCGGACTGCCAGAGAAATCTTTATCAGTTCCGGTGGTCGTGCCATCACAGCCCAACCGATGTCATTAAAGCAAAAACAAACGATGTTGCAGATCTTACAAGATCCGACACAACAATTAAATCAATAAACAAGCAATAAATTAAAGGAGGCGTAAACATGAAAAAAAGTGTGGCAGCAAAACTACGCAATCAAGGTTATGATTTAGATTTAATCTGGCAGGTCCAAAATCCGAGTCCTACGATTTATCATTCTGATTATATTCATTTCGGTAATGGGGTCGGTACGATTGTCACCATCTATGATTATCCAAAAGAAACCCAACAACAAATGTGGTTCCGTAATTTGTTAGATACTGATAATACGATTACGATTTTGAAGGTTGGAACTGAATCACGGGCCAAAGTGGAAAAAGCCTTACAAGATGCAGCGAATGCCAATAATGCGATTTTAGGGGATAAGTGGCAAAACGATCAACGCAAGTTGTTGGCGGGTAATGAGTACCAACAAAACATGGCCGATTTGAATGATGCCTTAAATGGGCAAGAAATCTATAAACGCTTGTACGTGCGCGTATTATTTACAGAACGAACGATTGAAAAATTGCGCATGAAGCTAGATGATTTTCGACAACGTTTGAGTAATTATAAATCAATGGTCTATGCTGGCGAAATGGCTAATCATATGCGCCAATTCTTTATTCCAGCGATGAAGGTACAAGATATTGCGCTCAAAGATAAAGGCTTTCCCATGAAATCTTATTCATTGGCCGGCACTTATGCCTTTAACCAAACATTTTTGGCTGATCCACGAGGTGCCAATTTGGCCACGACTTTTCAAGGGGGTGAGGTCACCTTTGACCCCAGTCATTCGGATGGTAAACATCGTACCACGGCCTATAACTTAATTATTGGTGATTCTGGTTCAGGTAAATCAACCTGGATGCACCAGCAATTGGATCCGTTATTTGCTCGTGGCGACACGATTTGGTTATTCGATCGTACCCGCCGGTACTTTCCCCACATTCAACAGTTAGGGGGCCTAATTCTAACCATGGATGGTTCCCAAAACCGGGTAAATATCTTGCATGTTTTTGGCACAGTGCTAGATGAACATGGTCAAATTGATGTCATTAATTCCTTTTTACAACACTTAGAAAAGGTTAAAACGTATTATGCCACCTTAAATCCAGAAGCCGGTGTGGGTGAATTGAATCTATTCATGGATGAATTACGACGCTTTTATATTGAAGATCAAGAGATGTGGTCATATTCACCTGAAGATCACCCGGAAGAATTACGGATTATTGGATTAGATGCAAATGCCTATCCAACTTTGGAAACGTTTATTAGTTATCTACAGGCCCGACAACTAAATGCGCGTGACTTTACCGGTAATAACCGAGACCGCTTAGATAATATTGTCATGGTATTAAATAATCTTTTAAATCAATATGGCTCAAAAGTGAATGGTCATACGGATGTGCCTGATTTGTCAGACGAACAATTGATCATGTTTGATACGTCAGGTATGGCCGAATGGGAACCAAAAGTTTACGCTGCGCAATATTTTAGTATTATGTCGTTAATGAATGCTTATGTCGTCATGAATGGATACCAACAGTTAGCCCGAGAACAACGTGGTGAATTTACCAAGCAAACGGTTGCCAATGGAACGGCAGCACCGAAATACTTCTGGTGGATCCAGGATGAGGCTGATGACGTCATTAACTATACGAACCCGTTAGGCGTTTCGTTTGCCGATAAGATGATGCAACAACAGCGTAAGAATTACTTTGGCTTGTTTATGATTTTCCCTGGTTTAAAGAACGTATTACCGACTGGACAACAACAAGATTCAGAAGAAACCCGTGCGATGACCGACTTTTTCAATCGTTTCCAAAATCATCATATTGGCCGGTTACCAGAAGATGACAAAAATCGTTATGCCAGCGTGACGAGTCGTTCAGATGCCACGCCGGATCAATTAGATACGTTACCGATGTTACAAGTGGGACAATTCTTATTAATTCTGCGGGGTTACCAATCAATTTTTATTACAGCTTATCGGCCAACCGATGCCCAATTACGGATGTATGGTGGAGGTATCTAAATGAGTCAAAAAGAACATAATAAAAGCCGTTTAAATCCTTATAAACCCAGTACCATTCGGGTGGATGCACAACGGGATTATGAACATTATAAAGCAACAGGTGAATGGTCCAAAAAGGACCCGGCAGTGGTGAAACGCACACTGCGCTTATTATTAATCACTGTCGTGATTTTCTTAGTGTTGGGTATTATTTTGTTGCTGCAAGCGATTGGGGGTTAGCCGATGAAAAAAGCCATCACAATTTGGTTTTGGGTTAAAATCTTGGTGCCGATACTGCTTGTGTTAATTGGTTTATTATTCTTCTTTCTGGTGGTGATTAATCTGTTAGCCGGTGGCAGTAGTGATGATAGTCAAGTTTGCTACCCCAGTAATAACGACACTTCTGCTGGTGCCGGCATTGGTGGTGATTGGAAAGATAGTAAATCCAATACCCACAAAGCGATGCAAGCAGCAGCTGATAAATTTAAAAATGAGTTACATATGAGCGGCGATAACATTGCTGCAGCATTAGCGATTGGGTTACGTGAAAGTCAATTTAATCCCAAAGCTGAAAATCCGAGTGGACAAGTGAAAGGGATTTGGCAATGGGGTGCTGGTGGTGTAAATGGTAATCGATATAAAGACACGCAAGACAATGTTGATAGCCAAGTTAATTTAGCAATTAAAGAATTAAAGTCTAGTCATGCAGCCACCTTAACGCATATGCGTAATGCCGATTTAACGCATTCGTTAGAAGCATGGGACGTGCATTTTGAAGGTGTCGCCGCCTCGGACCCACAGCGTAAGTCAACACAAACCTTAGCGACAGCGCAAAGGGTTAAGCAGGTGTTTAAGTTAGACTTTTCCGGGAGCTTAACGGACCTCACCGGCGGTGATGCCACCACGGCTCAAGGTGGTGCCACATTGAACCCTAATAATTGTCCACCAGCAACTGGAACGAGTTCTGGGTTACCCATTAAAGGCCAGTACAATATCACGGGTGGTTATCCAAATTACCAAGGCGCCGGTGGTAGCCCACATTACGGTGTGGACTTTCAAACGGTGGGCGCCAAAGAAAATGGTGATGCCAGCAATGTTTATGCTGTTGCCGACGGTAAAGTCTATGCCAAAGCCGCTGATGCAACGGGTGGTAACAATGTCATTATTAAAAATAAAGATGGTAGCTACACCTATTATGGGCATGCCCCTTCACAAGACTCAATTGTTGTAAATAAAGGGGATACCGTCCATAAAGGGCAACATATCTCACACCAAGGTCAAACCGGTCTCGCAACCGGTGTGCATGTGCACTTTGGGGTTAATAAGAAGAAGCCCGCTTTCGCACCCCAATCAGATGGGCTCGTAAGTGGTGGCGATTATCTATCAAAAGTGCCCCGTAAAGCAGTTCCGGAAAAGGGGCAAACCGTACCTGCCGGACCATTTTCAACTGATCAAGATAAAGATAAAAAGTAGGGATTAAACATGAAAGTTAAACAATATGCAACTACCATACTCGCTTTGTTAGTGAGTATTGCGATTGCCGTTGGCGGTTACTGGACCTGGCGTAATTATACGTACCATGACACCAAGCAGCCCCAACAAATCTTACAGCAACAACAGAAAACACAGGATGACGTCGTGTTAATTTTTCATAAAACGGGTTGTCCAGATTGTCAGCAAGTGGTCCGGCAGGTGAATCAAGCCGTGCAAGCAGGCCAAGCCGATCACTACGTGATGGTGGATACCAAAGACTCAAACTTATATCAAAAATATAATGTGATTGAAGTGCCCACGGCCATTCATTTAAAGGCCGGTCAGGAAGTGGCCCGGTATGCAGGTGCCAATAATCCAGATCGTTTAGTTAATGTCATTAAAGCCACGAAGGAGTAAGCCATGGACAAACAAAAAGTTACGAAAGGGCTACTAAAACTAGTATTAGGGTTAAGCATAATCTTTGCGGTTCTGGCCTTTGTTTACGACCAAAAGCAGTCCCAGCAACAACAGACAACCCAACAGCAAGTCCAACAAGTCAAACACCAACAAAAAAATACCCAGCAGAAACGCCAAACCCAAGAAAAATTAGTTACTGATGCCGTTTATCAAAAGCGGGCGGTGGCGTTTTTGAATCGTGCGTTAGCGCGTGCCACGAAATCAGGTGATATTAGTCCTAAGGATGAGACTTATGGGAACGCCGATGCTTATACGGCGATTCAAGCAATGGCCGGTATGAATAGTGGCATGAAGCTAACGCAACATAAGTTACAATTTAACAAAATGGCCGATGGTGAAATTGTCGGTGACGGTCAGATTGAGATTGAAGCCTTTGGTATATCGGACGATAAAAAGGCCAAGACACGCCATGTCAAATCAAAATTTACTGTCTTATTAACCTTAGATCAGTATCAAGGTCAGTTACGCGTTGAAAGCATCAAGTTAGGGGAGGTGAAAGCAAGTGAAAACGCCAAAGATACCGTCTACTAAGTGGTTCTATTTGATTACTAGCGGGTTAAGTGTTGTGGCCATCGTGATGGGGTGTGCCTTCATGCTTAACGGGGCTAATCACCAAACTGAACGTCAGCAACAGCAAGCACACCTCAAGCAACAACAGACGCAACGTAAATTGTCAAAATTTGAACGAGAACGGCCACTGTATAGTCGGACGGAAGAACGGTTAGATACGTTTATGAGTGCTTACTTTAATTATGATGATCAAAAGGCCTATAATCAGCGCCGTCAAGCCGCTAAAAAAGTGGTGAGTCCCGCAGTTTATGATAACCGACGGTTATTTAAAGAAGATAAGTACAGTAAAACCCGGCAGTTAGGCTTACAATCGACGTTTGTCAAAAATCAAGTTGTGCCAACCAAAATTACCGATCAGCAACTAGAAGCAACCGTTTATACAACGCAAGAGTTAAACTTTGAAGATGAAGAAGGGCAAGATACCATCAAAGTCTTTCAGGTTACGTATGATGGTAAAACTAATAAACTGATTAAAATTGATCAACAAGGAGTCTTTAATATGGCAGTCGATAGCAACGAAGTGGGTGATTAAAGGAAAAGTAAGTTTATAAAATCAAAACAAAATAAGGTAGTAACCTTACCGAAAGAATTTTGACGGTAAGGTTACTACCTAAGAAGAAAAGTTGTTTAACTCTATAGGCTCGATTCACACTCATAAAATGTGAAGATCAAATATTGTATTTAATTTTTTATGGATTATCTGTTTTTTAATAAGCTATTAAGTTCTTTGACTTCTTGCTGTGCTTTATGCATAAAATTTGACCATAATATTATGTATGTAACTACAAATATGATAGTAAAGGTGATTAGCGCAGATATATTTAATGGAAACCAGCCAGCTAGGACTGCTAGTGGCGTAAAGATAATAAATGTTATTACAAAATGGAGAATTGTTTGATGAGTAATACTCCATTTGTCGACAGTGAATATTAATGAGGCACTTCTAAATAAAATGCCAGTGCAAGACCATAAAATAGCAGACACTGCTGTAGCCATTGTGTTAGTGGAAAAGTGGTTAACAAAGGTAGGTGCTGAGGGCACAAAGTGTGATGTTTGACCTATTAAAGAAAACGTTAGTGCAATTAAAAAACCAATGCAAATGCCAATAATTGTTCCAGATAGAATGATATTGATTATTTTTTTCATTTTAAAAGCTCCTTTCTAATTAATTGAGCATATCGTCTTGAAGTGTAAGTAACCGTACCATTTAATAAATTAACCTGATAATTTCCAGATTTGGTTAAATTAAATTCTTTAATTTGTGAAATATTAACGATTTCTGAATTTGAAAGTTGCAGAAATAGGGCGCTGGGTAAAAGCTCTTTCATTTCATAAATTCGTTTATTCAAGCGATAAGTATTATATTGGGTTTCACAAATAATGTTTTTGTTATCGGTATGGATACTGATAATTTGATATAGTGGGATGACGGTTCGCTTTTCGTTTTGGTAACCAATTAAAATTTCTTGATTGATAATTTTGTCAATGGCTTTTGCCGCCAAAATTAAATTATCATTTTTGTGAGAGCTATTAATTGAAATAGATGTCTCTGAGAATGATTTTGAAATATTAAATTTAATTTCCATAAGATCCTGTGCTCCTTTCAATTTATAGATTAGATTACTTATGAATAAAAATCTATATGTTTTGGATAATTGGTAGTTTTAAAGGACTAATCGGTAAATAAAGGTGGCTTAATAAGGGACTTAGACATTAATGGAAACAAATTATCCGTTCTTTTATCTAATGTACCTTGTTTGCAATGAAGATATCTCCCTAATTTTCTATGAATATCATGATTGCAATTTAATGAAATTCTGCGATGACAAAAGTTAACGGGAAAAGAAAGAGAGGGAAGTGCATGAATTGGATACCACACATTCTGGTTGCTGGTCAGGGAGATTTAAGTAGTTCAACAGCGCAAGAGCTGGGACACAAGTATTGGCAAAAATCGGTACAGAGGCATTACATCGTTGATTATGCAAAATATTTTAGTAGTTTAATTGCCTTAAGTGACTATTTGCAAGTGACGCAGGTGAACTTACGCTTGGCAATGCTTAAGGCTGACAAACAGGGTCAACATCAATTGACAATGAATGATCATATTATTCGTTTTAATAACAATGAAGGCTATCAATCATTTTTGAAGCTCCAATCATAATCGTATACGTAAAATTATAGTTTGTGACAATTAGTTAATGTGCCATACTAACTGTGGTAATTAGATTTCAAGAACAACCGTTCACTTGGTGCCGTGCACTGCCAAGTTGAGCGGTTATTCTTTTTTTAATGACTTAAAAATTTCTTTGGGACACTTTTACATAGGCCTTTAAAAATTCGTTACGATAGGGTTGCACTAGAGATAGTGACATTTAAATTTTTGGAGGTCAGACAATGACAACATATACAAAACCATGGTCACGCGGCTTCGTGACGGCAACGCTTAGTGTAGGGACAATACTATTAGCTAGTAGTCAAGCAACCTTAGTCCACGCAGCTGCTTTGGAAGAAACGGCTAAAAACACCGGTAGTAAAGTGATTACCTTTTTAATTTTGCTAACGGTTGTTTTAGGAGCGATTGGGGCTGCTTTAGGTATTGCCATGATGGCATCAGGTAATCAAATGCTGCATGCATCTGGTACGAAAAAAATCATGATTGTGCAACAGCTGTCGCAGATGCTGCTTCGGTTGCCACGCAACCGGTAATGCCAGCTGCAGCTACCGCCGATAGCACTTTAACCATTGCCAAACTTATTCAAGCCTTTCAAGTTAAAACTTCGTTTTTCAAAACGAAACCATTGGATGGAAAACAAACGGTGGTACCGGAAAGCGATGATTATGTTGACGTGATGATGGTACGCGAAACTAAAGAAGCAAATGTCTTCATGCAACAAACCGCCGATAAGGTGGCCGATGCTTACCGTGAGACACTGACGCAAAACATTGCTGATGTGCATGAAGATACACAAGCCATTGATGACCTGCTAACAACAGATTGGCAAACACCAATTAAACAACAGGTAACGCAACGTCATACGAAAGATTATGGCGATCGTTTGGACAATTCGTTAGCAGCTTTAGATAATGATTATCAACAAGCTGTTGCCGAAGAAGAACAACGTCATGAACAAACGTTAACCAAGCTTGAACAACAATTAGCCACTGATAAAGCCAAAACGACGGCTAAATTAACGGGTGATCGTGACCAAATTATTCAACATGAAATTGCCCAAATTATTACCACGCAAAAGCAATATATCGAGCAAGAAGTGCAACAATTGCGCTATAACCAAGCCAAATTTAAGCGCCACAAAGTGATCGACCAAATTGTGGCTGGGCAAAAGGAAGCTAATGATTTAATGACGAAAGCTTATCGGCAGTTATCGAGTGATTTAGAAGTATGCCGCCAAGATTTTATTAAGGAACATGAACATGCCTTAGCAATCCGTGAGGATTCAGATAAAGCCCAAGCTGAAAAGGAACGTCTTCAATTTGCGAATGCAGAAGTGCTTAATCTTGAGAAACGCCATGACCAATTGAAATCAGTTAAAATGGACCTGGAAGGCCAAATTGGCCAACTGCAAGCTGAATCATCTAAGTGGCAATTCCGTGCAGAAACGGCTCAAGAAGATTTGGAACGGGTTAAACAACAATTGGTTGAAGTTAATCAACAATATGAGCATCGTTTACAGAGTGATCAAGTCGATTTAGCCCAACACCAAGAATTGGCACAACAAGCCTGCCAAGCTAAGTTAGCCAAGTGGTTACATCCATTTAAAAATCGGCAAAAAGAAACGAAGCATGTCTCACAGCCGTGAGACGAATCACGTCATGCCTGGTGGTCAGTCTTAGATTGGCTGAGTTTCGAAATTTGTCGATATAATAATCTTGTGTGGATAGTAAAGTGCCACAAAAAATGGAGGGAATATGAATACGATAACATAGATAAATATTATGTAATACATTTTTAAAATTAGATTTAATATATGATATAATAGCCGCGTGGATTTACAGAAAATTAGATATACCTAGTTTTCATGACGCTTTAAATGGTAGTTATTAAAAGACATTCACTATAAATGAATGTCTTTTTGATTACGTAATGATTTTTTAAATCAACTTGTAAAAAAATATTCAAAAAGATAATTATGGAGTAGTATCTATGATAGAGTAGCCGATTTAGTAGTTGAATAAGTATTAATTAACCATGACGGAAGTTATTTATCAATTAACCTTCTGTAACGTGATTTAAAAACTGCTAGCCGATTTTTAATCGATATATTTCTTTATATGTGGTATTACTTTGTTCATAGTATCTAGAGAGTTGAATTGCCAATAAATATAGAAAGTTGTTATAAAATGACCCCCAATAAAAGATTAAACATTACAGAAATTGAAGATAATATATCTAAATTAGTTACAGTGAATAATAAAGAAAAATTCATTATTGAATTTTTAAATAACTTCGCTATCCCTCAAACTTCTATTACCCGTGCTAATCGAAAATTTCAAGAGGGAGAGCCTTTTACAATTAAAAATAAGCTATATTATTTTGAAACCGAAGATGATGTTGTTAAAGGTGTGGATGCAATTCAGCAAAAAATTAAAGGCGAGAAATCTAAGCCAAGATTTATTATCGCTAATAATTTTAAAAATTTTGCTGCATTTGATACTAAGACAACAGCAACTCTCAACATTTTATTTACAGAGTTGCCTCAGAATGCAGACTTTTTTTTACCTTGGAATGGGATAGAGAAAACGGATTATCAAGCGGAAAGTCTTGCAGATCGAAAAGCGGCCGAACGATTTGCACGGCTTTATGACGTTTTAGCTAAAGACAATCCTAGTGCAGATGAACATACTTTCAACTTATTTTTAACTCGTATACTATTTGCTCCTATCCTAGTATTTGGTACATAAATTTCTGAACAGTTGTGCCATAATTAATAAAACAAGATAGGAGCATTCCAATGAAACGATATCAAGATGATTTTAAAGCCAGCATTGTGAAGATGCATCGTGAAGAGAAAAGATCTATTC
>NZ_BLKA01000011.1:0-36810 GCF_010306265.1 Weissella sagaensis
AAGTAGAAAAACCAAATGGTGATGGGTCGTCATCCAGTGAAACTAGTGCGTCGGGGAGTGATACGTCAACAAGTGGCGAAGAAAAGCCAGATGGTGATGGCTCATCTAGTGAGACCAGCACGTCAGGAAATGACACGTCAACAAGTGAGGTAGAAAAACCAAATGGTGATGGGTCGTCATCCAGTGAAACCAGTACGTCGGGGAGTGATACGTCAACAAGTGGCGAAGAAAAGCCAGATGGTGATGGCTCATCTAGTGAGACCAGCACGTCAGGAAATGACACGTCAACAAGTGAAGTAGAAAAACCAAATGGTGATGGGTCGTCATCCAGTGAAACTAGTACGTCAGGAAATGACACGTCAACAAGTGAAGTAGAAAAACCAAATGGCGATGGGTCATCTAGTGAAACTAGTACGTCAGGGAGTGATACGTCAACAAGTGGCGAAGAAAAGCCAGATGGTGATGGCTCATCTAGTGAGACCAGCACGTCAGGAAATGACACGTCACCAAGTGGCGAAGAAAAACCAAATGGTGATGGTTCATCCAGTGAAACCAGTACGTCAGGGAGTGATACGTCAACGAGTGGCGAAGAAAAGCCAGATGGTGATGGCTCATCTAGTGAGACCAGCACGTCAGGAAATGACACGTCAACAAGTGAAGTAGAAAAACCAAATGGTGATGGGTCGTCATCCAGTGAAACCAGTACGTCGGGGAGTGATACGTCAACAAGTGGCGAAGAAAAGCCAGATGGCGATGGTTCATCCAGTGAAACTAGTACGTCAGGAAATGACACGTCAACAAGTGGCGAAGAAAAACCAGATGGTGATGGATCATCTAGTGAGACCAGCACGTCAGGAAATGACACGTCAACAAGTGAAGTAGAAAAACCAAATGGTGATGGGTCGTCATCCAGTGAAACTAGTACGTCGGGGAGTGATACGTCAACAAGTGGCGAAGAAAAACCAAATGGTGATGGGTCATCCAGTGAAACCAGTACGTCAGGGAGTGATACGTCAACAAATGATGATAATAAACCAAGTGGCAATAATACAATATCTGGAAATGGTGTATCGATAAACGGTGAAAATAATGTAACTCATGACACGTTAGAAAATAGCACAAGTAAGCCTAGTAATAGTGGCGGCATGTCTGTAATAAATTCTGCTGTTACGACTAATCTTGTGACAAATGTTGTTAACGATAAATATCATAGTTCACTTGGTATGCAACCGACAATTAACAAAGGTTATACTAAAATTGGACCAAATAAGGATACTTCAGTAGTCTTACCTAAAACTGCAGTTAAGGTAGCGAACAATGTGAATGCGCATAAAGGATGGTATGCGATGCTAGTTGTTTTGGTAATCTTGTTTGTAAGCGGACTAATAGATATGAAGTCAAAACGTAAGCAATAAGATTTTCTATTTTGTAATATTTTAAGTTGAGAGGTTATCCAATTCAAATGGGTAGCCTTTTTATTTTGTATAAAAAGATAATATAACTAGCTTTATTAATAATTGTTTACAAGATGAGTAATGATTAACGGATATTTTAATTGGATGATAAATTATACGGGTACAAAGCCAATAGGTGGTGGTTATTTAATTTAAGAAAATTTAGAGTAGGGGGAGTTGACTTGAACAAGGGTTACAATTGGCAAATAACATCATCTTTATAAGTAAAGATATTAGTGCACTAATGGTGGTTTTATTTACATAGTAGGTAGTTCCCAAATTTCCAACTATTTTTGTTGACTTAAAGGTGTTTGTTAAACCTCAATAAGGAGCCAACGGGATTTGAACCCGTGCGCCGGCTCAACACCGGTTCGGCGGATTTCGAGTCCGCTGCATTACCACTCTGCCATAGCTCCATAACATTATATATTATACCGATATTTAAAAGGGGTTTCAAGTATAAAAAAACTAGGATAATAAATATCCTAGTCGTAAATATAGCTCATCAGGGAGTCGAACCCTGGATGCCGGTGTGAAAAACCGGAGTCTTAACCGCTTGACCAATGAGCC
This sequence comes from Weissella sagaensis, assembly GCF_010306265.1. Taxonomy (NCBI): domain Bacteria; kingdom Bacillati; phylum Bacillota; class Bacilli; order Lactobacillales; family Lactobacillaceae; genus Weissella; species Weissella sagaensis. The sequence continues at coordinate 2,025 of NZ_BLKA01000011.1, forward strand.
ATGAAATTAAAATGTTTGGATGAAACCAATAGCTCATCAGGGAGTCGAACCCTGGATGCCGGTGTGAAAAACCGGAGTCTTAACCGCTTGACCAATGAGCCATAAAATGAAATATTTGGATGAAACCAATAGCTCATCAGGGAGTCGAACCCTGGATGCCGGTGTGAAAAACCGGAGTCTTAACCGCTTGACCAATGAGCCATAAAATTACAAAATGTTTGTTTCAACAACGTTTAATAATATACCAGATGAATTGAAATGATGCAATACTTAGTTTACAAAAAATTTAAAAAGTTTGCCATTAATGTAGAATGTCGCTAAAATTACGATTGTAAATAATGCTTAAATTTCAGTTAACCAAAGTGGTAAACTTAGCATATTGTGATTTTGAATATTAAGGAGAACAGTGGATGTTTTCAGAAAAAAATATTGTATTAATTGTTAGTGGTGGGATTGCTGCCTATAAATCAGCAACATTTGCACGTTTATTAATTAAAGAAAAAGCGCATGTTAAAGTTGTAATGACAAAATCAGCAACAGAGTTTATCACGCCTAAAACGATGGCAGTCTTAACGAATGAACCAGTTTTAACAGATTTATTTTCAGAATCGACAGCAGCAACAATTGATCATATTTCTGTGGCTGATTGGGCAGATTATATTTTTGTTGTTCCAGCAACTGCTAATATAATCGCTAAAATAGCAAACGGTATTGCAGATGATGCTGCTAGTACGGTGTTAGCAGCTAGACACACACCATTGATTATTGCACCAGCGATGAATGAAAACATGTATCTCCAAAAAGCAGTCCAAAAAAACTTACAAACTATTATGGCAGATGGTGATATTGTGATTCAACCAGCTGAAGGTTTTTTGGCTGAAGGTTACGCAGGCAAAGGTAGATTACCAGAACCAACTGATATTTTAGCGTATAGCGAGTTGAAGTTGTATCAAAAACAAGGGGTTTTGAAAAATAAACATGTTGTGATATCAGCAGGTGGGACAATTGAGCCAATTGATCCAGTTAGATATATTTCAAATCGTTCATCAGGTAAGATGGGATATGCCCTTGCTAAAGCAGCTGCCGAACAAGGTGCACAGGTTACTTTGGTATCAGCATCGACAACTTTACCGGATCCAATTGGTATTAAAACCATTCATATTCAATCAGCACAGGATTTGTCTAAACAAATGATAGCAACACTTCCTACAGCCGATGTCATCATTATGGCAGCAGCTGTATCTGATTATCGAGTAGGTGAACCTGCTGTAAATAAATTAAAAAAACAAGCATCAGGTGAATTAACATTGACCTTAGTAGAAAACCCTGATATTTTAGCTCAGTTAGGTGCAATGAAAAAAGAGCAATATTTGGTTGGCTTTGCTGCGGAAACACAAAATCTTTTAGCGTATGCACAAACAAAATTAGTGAAGAAAAATGCAGATATGCTCATTGCTAATGATGTCTCTAAACATCAAGTTGGATTTGGCTATGACACGAATCAGGTGACTATTTTGACTAAAGATCAAGAACCAGAAGTGTTACCATTACAAGATAAATTGTCAATAGCACGAAAAATTATGCAAAAAATTAGTGAAGTAATTAATTAATAAATGGCAGGTAATAAAAATGACAGTTATTGGAATTGATAAAATGAGCTTTTTTTCACCACAACAATATATTGATATGGTTGAATTAGCAAATGCGCGTGGTGAAGAACCTGATAAATACCTTATTGGTATTGGTCAGACGCAACAGGCTGTTATCCCACCGACACAAGATGTTGTGACGATGGCAGCTAATGCTGCTGATGAAATGTTGACCGCTTCAGATCGTAAGGCAATCACAATGATTTTATTTGCGACTGAGTCAGGAATTGATAATTCAAAATCAGGTGCTGTTTATTTGCAACGCTTGTTGGGAATTAATCCATATGCACGTACAATTGAGTTAAAGCAGGCATGTTATGCTGGTACATTTGCCTTAATGCAGGCTCGAGATTACGTGACGCTACATCCAACTGAAAAAGTGTTAGTAATTGCTTCAGATATCGCACGCTATGGCTTAAAGACAAGTGGTGAAGTAACACAGGGTGGTGGTGCAGTTGCCATGTTAGTATCAGCTAATCCGGCGATTGCTCAAATCAATCAGGATAGTCAATATTTATCACGTGACGTAATGGATTTTTGGCGGCCTATATACGCCGATACTGCTCGCGTTGATGGTAAATATTCAGCTAATATTTATCAAGATTTTTTTAAAGCAATTTGGACACGATATAAGCAAAAAACAGGGCTAGATATTAACAATTTTCAAGCTTTGGCTTTTCATTTACCCTTTACTAAGATGGGATTAAAGGCTTTACGTGATGTTCTGCCAGAGGCAAGTGAGACACAGCAGACTAATTTGATGAGAGAATTTGAAGCTAGTCGTGTTTATAATAAGCGAATTGGTAATTTATATACTGGGTCATTGTACTTGAGTTTATATTCGTTATTAGATAATTCAAAGACTTTAAAAGCTGGTGATCACGTTGGGATGTTCTCATATGGTTCAGGAGCTGAAGGGGAATTTTATTCATTAACATTGCGTCCTCATTTTAAAGCCGGTTTGATTAATGGTCAGTTAGAAGAATTATTAGCTAATCGAAAGCAAATTACAATTGCAGAATATGAAACAATTTTTGATAATCAATTAAGTGGTCCACTAGACCGTCAATTGGATACGCAACAAGATACAGCAAAGTTTGTTTTGAGTGGTTTGAAAAATGAGCAACGTCAGTATATTTGTCATTAAAAGTAAGCGAAATTTCATTTTAAGTTCTTGAATTATTCAAAAGTAAGTGGTTTTATAATTGATTGTTCGGTATTTATTGGTTAAAATAAAATATACCAATAATATATAACGAGGATAAATTTATGAAACGCGTATACTTAGCTGGACCATTTTTTGATGATGAACAAATTGATCGTATTGAAAGATTAGAAAAAGCATTAACTGACAACGAAACAGTTGCTGATTTTTTTAGTCCACGCACTGAAGTACATGATGAATTTGAATTTGGTTCAAAAGAATGGGCAGCAGCTATCTATAAGGGTGACAAAGAACATTTGGATCCGGCAGAAGTAGTTGTTGCTGTAATTGACTATGACAATGACTATGTTGATCCAGGAACGGCTTGGGAAATTGGCTATTCAGAAGCCATGAATAAACCGGTTATTCTAGTGAAAGAAAAAGAAGGCGCTATTAATTTGATGATTTCAGCACCAGCACATGCGGTTGTGACTAACGTTGCAGATATTGCAAATTATGACTTTGATAAATTACCTGCTAATGAATGGACAGGTAAGACTTTCTAAAAATTGAAATTGAGGAAAATAGTTGTTAGATTATTAGCAACTATTTTTTATTGTATTAATATCGCTATTTTTTATAAAAAAGGGTAAAATTATGGTCAGATAATCAAAATATGAGGTTCCGATTGTGAAAAAAATCATACAATTAATAAAACAATGGTTAATAAAATTTTGGGCACCTTTAGTGATTGTCATTATCATGTTGAGTACGGCCATTTCATTGACAGTTATTATGCTACATAAACAACAAATAACTGTACAAATTCCTAATTTAACTTTACGGAAGCAATATGGTATTAATGGATCACCAATATCTGTTTTAAAAAAAGGTGAGCACTTACAAATTATTGAAAAAAAAGAGGGTTGGTATCAAGTTCGACGTGATGATGAATCCACTGGGTGGGTTGCTGGTTGGCTACTTAAAAGGAAAACGCCCTTGAAAAAGGTTACCCCTTTATCTGAGGCAACGGTTGTTTTGGATCCTGGACATGGTGGTTCGGATGTAGGTTCGTTATCAAGTAATGGTAAATATGAAAAGACCTATACGTTACAGTTAGCTAAGCGTGTAAAAAAAGAGTTAGAAAAATCTGGTACTCGGGTCATAATGACACGTAGTACAGATAAGTTAGTTTATTTAGCAAACATTCCGAAAGTTGCTGAAAATAAACATGCTGATTTATTTGTGTCGTTCCATTTTGATTCGGCACCATCAAAAAATCAAGCGACTGGGTATACAACATATTACTATCATCAAAACAATGGCTCGTATGCTTTAGCTAAAAGTGTGAATACAGCGATGAACTTGCCGCTAATAAATAAAGGCGTTGAATTTGGTGATTTCTTAGTTATTCGTCAAAATACAGTGCCAGCCATTTTATTAGAGAGTGGTTATATGAATAATAAAAAAGATTTTAATTATATTAAATCAAAAAAATATCAAGAAAAAGTTGCTAAAGCTGTACCGATTGGCTTACAAAATTATCTAACACGTCAAGTTACGGTTGGACAATAAATGTTTACTTGACGGTATTTTATAACTATAAGATAATGAAGTATAATATTTGAAATAAAACCGATGAGAAAGAAAACTCAATTAGCGCAAATCAAGCGAGCGGAGTAAGGTGTAAGTCCGTATTGTCAAGATTGAGGGGACACTTTTAAGGTCACATAATTGTGCGTTGAACCACGTTACGGTTTTTAGCCAAACACAAGGTGGTACCGTGCTTTTTTGATGAGCACCCTTGACGATAGTGATTAATTATCGTTGGGGGTGCTCTTTTATTTTTTGAAAATGATGGGAGAAAAACAATGGCAAAACAATTATTCCAAAAGCCTAAAGGAACTGCTGATTTATTACCGGAAGACGCTATTAAATGGCATTATGTTGAAGAAACTGCGCGTTTGTTATTTAGTGATTATCAATACGCAGAAGTACGGACACCAATTTTTGAGAATTTCGATATTTTTGCACGTTCAGCTGGTGATACATCAGATGTTGTAACAAAAGAAATGTATGATTTTAAAGATAAAGGTGATCGGCATATCGCATTGCGTCCAGAAGGAACAGCTGGGGTAGTTCGAGCTTTTGTAGAAAATAAATTGTATGGTCCTGAACATGCTAAACCATATAAGCTCTTTTATATTGGACCAATGTTTCGTTATGAACGGCCACAAGCAGGTCGTATGCGTCAATTTCACCAAATTGGTGTGGAAGCATTAGGATCAGAATCACCAGCGTTAGATGCTGAAGTAATTGCAATGGCTGTTGATTTTTTCCAGACACTTGGTATTACGAATTTGAAAGTTAAAGTAAATTCATTAGGTGACCAAGAATCTCGTGAAAACTACCGTCAGGCTTTGATCAACTTTTTACAACCACATTTCGATGAATTATCACATGATTCACGAGAACGGCTAGAAAAAAATCCATTGCGGGTGCTTGATTCAAAAGATGCTAAGGATCAAGAAATTGTTGCTGATGCACCATCAATTTTAGATTACCTAACTGAAGATGCACAGCAGCACTGGCAAAAAGTACAACAGTATTTAGATGCATTAGGCATCGATTATGAAGTAGATGCAACGGTTGTGCGAGGCCTGGATTACTATAACCACACAATTTTTGAAGTAATGACACAAGCCAAAGCATTAGGTCATGGTTGGGCAACCATCACAGGTGGTGGTCGCTATAATGGTCTTGTGTCACAATTTGGTGGTCCTGAAATGGCAGGGGTTGGTTTTGGAATTGGTTTGGAACGATTGATGTTGTTACTAGAATCGGAAAATGCCCCACTACCAACAGCTAATAATTTGGATGTTTATGTTGCTAATCAAGGTGATGATACAGATGTTACGGCAATGCAGATGGTACAAGCAATTCGTTCATTTGGTTATAGTGCTGATCGTGATTATGAAGATCGGAAATTAAAAGCGCAATTTAAAGCGGCTAATCGTCTAAATGCGCGCTATATGATTACGATTGGTGAACGTGAATTAGCTGAGCAAAGTGCGAACATTAAAAACATGAGTACTGGTAAAGAAATTACTGTAAAATTGGTCGAATTGTACACTAATTTGCCAGACTATGTGACAGACGCAGAAGAGAACGAGGAACAATAATTATGAAGCGAACAAATTATGCAGGTTTAATTGATGAAAAGTATTTAGAACAAACGGTAACCCTACAAGGTTGGGTACAAAAGCGTCGTGATTTAGGTGGCTTAATTTTCGTTGATTTACGTGATCGTGAAGGCCTCGTCCAATTAGCGTTTTCTAATGAATTTAATGAGGCTGCTTTGCAAGTTGCTGAAAGTATGCGTACAGAATACGTTATTGAAGTCGTTGGAACCGTTAAATCACGTGGTGAAGGGGCTGTTAACAATAATTTGCGATCAGGGAAAATTGAAGTGCAAGTTGTTGATGCGAAAATTCTATCAGAATCAAAGACAACACCGTTTTATATTGAAGACGATATTAATGTGTCAGATGAATTGCGCTTGAAGTATCGTTACTTAGATTTGCGTCGTCCTGAAATGCAACGTAATTTGCGTATTCGTTCAAAAATTACGGCTGCAACTCATGAATTTTTAGACGAGCATGGGTTTATTGATATCGAAACGCCTTATTTGGCTAAGTCAACACCAGAGGGTGCACGTGATTATCTTGTACCTTCACGTGTATATCCAGGTTCATTTTATGCATTACCACAATCACCACAATTATTTAAGCAATTATTAATGGGTGCTGGTTTTGATCGCTACTATCAAGTTGCACGTGCTTTCCGTGATGAAGATCTACGTGGCGATCGTCAACCAGAATTTACACAACTTGATGTTGAAATGTCTTTTATGAATCAAGATGAAATTATGGCTTTGGTTGGTGAATGGGTTGCTGCAATTATGAAAAAAACAGTTGATTATGACTTGGATGCTGGCAATATTCCAGTTATCGAATATGCTGATGCTATGCGTCGTTTTGGAACTGATAAGCCTGATATGCGTTTTGGCATGGAACTACAAGATTTATCAGCATTAATGGCTGATTCAGAATTTGGTGTTTTTGCTAATGCAATTGCAGCCGGTGGTGAAGTAAAGGCAATTGTTGTACCAGGTGGAGCAGAACACTATTCACGTAAAGATATTGATAAGATGGCCCAATATGTGACACGTTTTGGCGCTAAGGGATTGGCTTGGTTAAAAGTTGGTGAAGATGGTATTACTGGTCCAATCGCTAAGTTCTTAAAGGACAAGGAACAAGCATTACTAAAAGCAACAGGGGCTAATACGGGTGACTTATTATTATTTGCATCTGATAATAAAAATGTTGTTGCAGCCACTTTAGATGCTTTACGTCGTCGTACAGCGCAAGAACTTGATTTGATTGATCAAAATAACTGGGCATTTGCATGGGTTATTAATTGGCCATTATTTGAGTATCAACCAGAAGAAAATCGTTGGATTGCAGCCCACCATCCATTTACGATGCCAAATGAAGAAGATTTGCCATTGTTAGAAACAACTGATGGTGCTCATCAAGCACATGCACAATCATACGATTTAGTTTTGAATGGTTATGAATTAGGCTCAGGTTCAATTCGTATTCACCAAATGGCTGTCCAAGAAAAGATGTTATCTGCACTTGGATTTACAAAAGAAGCAGCACATGAAGCATTTGGCTTCTTGTTAGAAGGAATGGAATATGGATTCCCACCAATGGGTGGTATTGCTTTGGGACTTGATCGTTTAGCAATGTTGTTAGCTGGTCAAAATAATATTCGTGAAGTAATTGCATTCCCAAAGAATTCAAAGGCTACTGAGCCAATGACTCAAGCACCAACGCCAGTTGCTGAGGCGCAAGTTGTTGGTGATTTGAAGTTAACGGCACCTGTTTACGCAGATGTTACGGCACCAAATATGGCTGAAGAATAACATTCATCTAGAAATTGTCTTGCGGTTATAAAATGCAAGGCAATTTTTTGTGAGGGAGGTTATTTAAAATAATTTTGATATATTGATTAACCATGATAAAATCATAAACGACTTTATTGGATTGTATGACGAAAGAAAAGGAATAATGGACCAGTTAAAACAGTATCTAGATCATCATAAATATTCGACACGTATTGGAAGCGCGATGGTTTATGCATTGGCGTCAGCGATTGCGTTAAACTTTTTTTGGACACCCGGGCATATCTATTCATCAGGGTTTACAGGTTTAGCGCAATTATTAAATACTTTAATTCGGCGAGTATTCGACGTGAGTATCCCTGTTGGTGCATGGCTAGTTATATTGAATTTGCCACTATTTTTGTTAGCATACCGTAAAATTGGTAAACGATTTGCCTTTTTTACAGGTTTAGCTATTTTGCTGGCAGCGTTAGCAATGAATTGGATTAAACAACCAGCGCAATTATGGACAGAAGATCCGCTAGCAATGGCGATTTTTGGTGGTGCAGTAAACGGATTTGGGACTGGATTTGCATTACGTAATGGGTTATCAACGGGTGGATTAGATATAATTGGTATTTTGATTCGTCATAAGACAGGCGCTAAAATGGGAGCCGTTAATTTGACGTTCAACTTTTTTATATTGATTGCATCAGGCATCATGTTTGGTGTGCAGTATGCATTGTTTACCGGAATTGGTTTGGTAGTAAATGCTCGTGTTATTGATTTGGTATATACAAGACAACAAAAAATGCAAGTTATGATTGTGACTGAAAATGCAGAGCAAGTCATTGCGGAAATTCAAGATGAATTGCACCGGGGGATTACAATTGTCCATCATGCTGAGGGGGGTTACAATCATCATAATAAGGAAATTTTGTTTACGGTTATTTCAATGTATGAGCAATTTGAGTTACATGAAGCTATTTTTAAAGCAGACCCTACTGCTTGGGCATCACTTTGGAAGGTTGATCGAATATTTGGTGGCTTTTACGAACCAAAATTGTAATAAGGATTTTAAAGAAAGCATTGACAATAATGCTATTTTTGATAAGATAGTAAAGAACAAAGTGTGCGACGTATATTAAATATAAGTTGAAATCTTCACACGTGAAGGGAGGGTAAACATTATGGCAAAGACTGTTGTTCGTAAGAATGAGTCTCTTGATGATGCTCTCCGTCGCTTTAAGCGTGGTGTATCAAAGGACGGTACTCTACAAGAATACCGTAAGCGTGAATACTACATTAAGCCATCAGTACAACGTAAGTTGAAGGCTGAGGCCGCACGTAAGCGTAAGAACAAGAAGGGTCGGTAAAACGATCTATGCCGGGCTATCCTAGTTGATAGTCCGGTTTTGTTGTATAATAAAGAAAAACAATAGGAGTTAAGAAATGGGATTACTAGTACAATTAACAGCTGATATGAAAACGGCAATGAAAGCTAAGGATAAAGAGACTTTAAGTGTTATTCGTATGGTAAAATCTGCTTTGTCAAATGAACAAATTAAACTTGGTCATGATTTGACTGATGAAGATGAAATGACAGTCTTATCACGTGAAATGAAACAACGTGTTGAAGAAAAAACATCTTACCAAGAAGCTGGTCGTGATGATTTGGTAGCAGGCATTCAAAATCAAATTGATGTATTAGAAAAGTACATGCCAGAACAACTATCAGAAGCTGAAGTTGAAAAAATTGTTCAAGAAACAATTACACAAGTTGGTGCTACCAGTAAAGCAGATATGGGGAAAGTTATGGGTGCACTAATGCCAAAGGTTAAAGGAAAAGCTGACGGTAAGATGGTTAGCCAAAAAGTACAAACTTTACTATAATTTAGTTAAGCGGGGGTAACCTCGATACATAGATGATTAGCCTATAATTTTATAGGCAATCAAATATTTTGAAATGTGAGGAATGTAGCGGTTGACAGTTCAAGTTGAAGAGAATTATCATTTTGAAAATGCAGAACAAGAAATTGGTTTAGTTGGTCCACAGGATAGTCATTTAAATTTAATTGAAGAAGGCTTAGCCGTTAGTTTGTCAGTCTTAGGTACACAATTAACGATAAAAGGTGATGAAGAACAAGTATCACAAGCTAAAGCAGTTATCAGTGCATTAACCTCTTTGATAAAACGTGGTGTTAAAATTAGCCCAGCAGATATTATTTCAGCAATTAACATGGCTAAGCGTGGGACGATTGAATATTTTGAAGATATGTATACTGAGACTTTATTACGTGATGCCAAAGGTCATCCAGTTAGAGTAAAAAACTATGGTCAACGTCGCTACATTCATGCAATTAGAAAAAATGATGTGACGTTTGGGATTGGACCAGCTGGTACTGGTAAGACATATTTGGCTGTTGTTATGGCGATAGCAGCACTTAAACGTGGTGATGTTGAACGTATCATTATCACGCGCCCAGCCGTTGAAGCTGGCGAAAGTTTGGGCTTTTTACCAGGGGATTTAAAAGAAAAAGTTGATCCATACTTACGACCAATTTATGATGCGCTTTATGCTATTTTAGGTAAAGAACATACAGAACGTTTAATGGATCGTGAAACTATTGAAATTGCGCCACTAGCATATATGCGTGGACGAACGTTGGATAATGCATTTATTATTTTGGATGAGGCACAAAATACAACGCCACAACAAATGAAAATGTTTTTAACTAGACTTGGCTTTGGTTCGAAAATGTTGGTAAATGGTGATATTTCTCAAATTGATTTACCATCTCATACAAAATCTGGTTTAATTCAATCACAACACATATTAAAAAATGTTGATCATATTGCATTTATTAATTTCAACGCAGATGATGTTGTGCGTCATCCGGTCGTTGGGGCAATTATTAATGCTTATGATTTATACAATGCAGAAAAGAAAGAGACAATGGAAAAGGATTAAACATGGACTTAGCAATAATTGATCAATCACAACCAGGAGTGCCTGAAGAACAAATCAAATTAGTAAATGATGTGTTGAATTATGCCGGTCAGTACATTTCTTTACCTGATAACACAGAAATGTCAGTAACATTTGTTAATAACGATGAAATTCAGCGTTATAATCGGGAGTATCGCGGCTTAGATAAACCAACGGATGTTATTTCATTCGCGATTGAAGATGATGGCGATGATTTACCATTATTAATGGATGAAGATATGAGTGAAGAAATTGCTAAAAATATTGGTGATATCATTGTTTCAGTTGATAAAATTGGTGAGCAAGCCGAATATCTAGAACATTCATATGAACGTGAATTAGGGTTCTTAGTAGTACATGGATTTTTGCATTTAAATGGTTATGATCATATGTTGAGTGAAGCAGACGAGAAAGTGATGTTTGATTTACAACGAGAAATATTAGATAATTATGGACTCAAACGATAATAAAAAAAGCAATAATCAAAAGCAAGTCGAAAAGAACTCGCACTTTTTACAAGCATTTGGTCATTCCATCGCTGGGATTGGTGAATTATTAGTACGTGAACGTAATATGCGTTTTCATATTTTTGCTGCTTGTATTGTTTTGATTGTTGGTATATACGTAGATTTAGGTCGGTCAGATTGGCTTTGGATTTCAGTTGCTGTTTTTACGGTTATTAGTGCTGAATTTTTAAATACAATTGTTGAGGCAATTGTTGATTTAATTGTTGGTGAAAATTATCATCCGCTAGCTAAAGTAGCCAAAGATGTGGCCTCTGGTGGTGTTTTAGCTGCTGCTGTTTTTGCAGTTGTTGTGGGTGTATTAATTTTTCAACCGTACTTGTTGCCTAATCTACAAATGGTTTTTAGATAAAATAAAAGAAATAGAGAGAATATTGATGAGCGAACAAGAATTTAAGTCTGGTTTTATTGCGTTAGTAGGTCGTCCTAATGTAGGAAAGTCAACGCTTTTGAATAAAATGATTGGTGAAAAAATAGCCATCATGTCACCTAAAGCACAAACAACACGTAATAAAATACAAGGTATTTATACAACTAATGAAGGCCAAATGGTATTTATGGATACACCAGGGATTCATAAGCCTCATAATTCATTAGGTGATTTTATGGTAAAAACAGCCATGTCTGCTTTACGTGAAGCTGACATGGTGTGGATGCTGGTTAATGCTGATCAAAAACGTGGTGTGGGAGATGATTTCATTATCCATCGACTAAAGGAATCGAATACACCTGTCTATTTAATTATTAACAAAGTAGATTTGATTAACCGTGCAGAAGTACTAGACCAAATTGCTGACTATAATACGCAAATGGATTTTGCTGAAATATTCCCAGTATCTGCTTTGACGGGTGAGGGTGTACCGGAATTGTTACAGTTTACAATGAATCATATGTCGGCGGGTCCACAATATTATCCAGCAGACCAAATCACAGACCATCCAGAACGTTTTATTATGAGTGAATTGATTCGTGAAAAGGTACTTGAATTAACACGTCAAGAAGTCCCTCATTCTGTTGCAGTTGTTATTGATAAAATTGAAAGAGAAGATGAAGAACACTTACACGTGCAAGCAACTATTGTTGTTGAGCGTTCAAGTCAAAAAAATATTGTCATTGGTAAGCAAGGAGCAATGATTAAACAAATCGGTATTCGTGCACGAAAGGATATCGAACGCTTGCTAGGTGATAAGATTTTCCTTGAAACTTGGGTTAAAGTTGAAGACCGTTGGCGTGATAAGCCACAAGCTTTGCAATCATACGGCTATAAAGAAGATTCAGATATTTAGTGAGAAAAAGAGGCTGTTGGGTCTCTTTTTTAGTAGGTGAAAGCAATGACAGAAATTTTTGATGCAATTGTGATGTATCAACGTGATCATAAAGAAAAAGATTTGATGGTTAAAATGTTAACGCGACAAGCGGGTAAGCGCATGTTTTATGTTCGTTACGGCAAGAGCAAGCGATATCAATTTGCTGCAGAAATGCAACCTCTAAGTATGGCAACATTTGAAGGCGTCATTAATACTAGTGGACTAAGCTTTATTAACGATGTTAAAGAAACACAACCGACATCATTTTTAATGACAGACATTGTTCTAAATGCCTATATGACTTATATTATTGGATTGATTGATGCAGCATTTGTTGATAATCAACCGCTTGTTAAATGGTACGATTTAGTGGCTGAAGCAATGCAAAAATTACAAAAAGGACTAGATCCGCAGGGGATTGCTAATTATTTTGAGTTACAATTGTTACCCATATTTGGGATTCAACCAACATGGGGAGAATGTGTGGTGTGCGGTCGTCGCGATTTACCATTAGATTTTTCTGAAAAATTGAATGGTACACTGTGTCAGCAGCATTGGGAGGTTGATCCCTATCGGATGCATATTGATAGTCGCGCTGTACGTATTTTATCTAAATTAGCTGAAATCGATTTGCACTTGCTTGGCTCATTAGATTTACAAGACAAGACAAAACAAGAAATGGCCCGGTTAATGGATAAATTATATGATGACCAGGTTGGGATTCATTTACGTGCTAAATCGTTTATTCAACAATTAGCAAGTTGGCAAAATCGTATGATAACTCGTAAACCAGAATCGGATGGGGATAAGTCCTAAAATATCCTTATTGACAAGACGATAAGGCGTGCTAAACTTATAAATTGTAAAGCTTACGCATACTAATGAAAGAATTAATTAATAATCAGCACAGCAAGCCATTGTTAATGTGAGAATGGTCTGATTGTAATTAAGGGGCGTCATTAGCTAATAAACTAAATGAAAAAAGCTGCTGGTAGTGATACCAGAAGTAGGGTGGAACCGCGATATTATCGTCCCTACATTGACCGTTTTAGTATGGTTGATGTAGGGCTTTTTTGTGGTTTTTCCTGGTCAAAAGAAAGGAATTTGTCATAATGAGCGCAAAAATGAGTGTGCAAGATATTATTTTGACGTTACAAAAGTTTTGGGCCGATCAAGGGGCTATGTTAATGGAGGCTTATGATACGGAAAAAGGTGCAGGAACTATGAGTCCTTACACTTTTTTGCGTGCTAATGGTCCAGAACCATGGCATGCTGCCTATGTTGAACCATCACGTCGTCCAGCCGATGGTCGTTATGGTGACAACCCTAACCGTTTGTACCAACACCATCAATTCCAGGTAGTGATGAAGCCATCCCCTGATAATATTCAAGAATTATACCTAGACTCATTGAAAGCTTTGGGAATTGACCCACTAGCCCATGATATTCGTTTCGTCGAAGATAACTGGGAAAACCCATCAATGGGTGCTGCTGGTATTGGTTGGGAAATCTGGCTTGATGGTATGGAAGTTACCCAATTCACTTATTTCCAACAAGTTGGTGGTATTCAAGTTGATGCCGTTACGTCTGAAATTACGTATGGTTTGGAACGTTTGGCATCATACATTCAAGATGTACCAACAGTTTATGACTTGGAATGGGGAAATGGTGTCTTGTACGGTGACATCTTTAAAGAACCTGAATATGAGCATTCTGTTTACTCATTTGAAAAGTCAGACTCAGAGATGTTGTTACGCCACTTTAATGAATATGAAGCTGAAGCTAAGAAATTATTGGCTGATGGCTTAGTACATCCAGCTTATGATTACATTTTGAAATCATCACATACTTTTAACTTGTTGGATGCACGTGGTACTGTATCAGTTACTGAACGTGCTAAATATCTTTCACGTATTCGTAATATGGCACGTTCAGTTGCACGTGCATTTATCGATGAGCGTAAGAAACTGGGATTCCCTTTGTTAAAGGATGAAGCATTGCGGGCAAAGTATTTGCCAGCTGATGAGGAGGAAAACTAACATGGCAAACTTTTTATTAGAAATTGGTTTGGAAGAAATGCCTGCACAACTGGTAACACCAGCAATTAACCAATTGGTTGAACGTGCGGCTGATTTTATGAAAGACAATCGTCTACAATATGGTGAAATTAAGCCATTTTCAACTCCTCGTCGTTTGGCAGTTTTGATTTCAGACGTGGCAGATAAGGCAGATGACTTAACGAAAGAAGTTAAAGGACCTGCTAAAAAAGCTGCTTTTGATAAAGAAGGTAACTATTCACGTGCAGCCCAAGGATTTGCTCGTGGTCAAGGTTTAACGACCGATGATATTACGTTTAAAGAATTTAAGGGTAATGAATACATTTTTGTGACAAAATTCGAAGCTGGTAAACCAGCAGCTGAAGTATTAGCTGGTATGAAAGATATTATTACTAGCATGACATTTACCACAACTATGAAGTGGTCACGTCATACTTTTGAGTATATTCGTCCAATTCGTTGGATTGTTGCTTTGTTGGATGACGTGGTTGTGCCACTCGAAGTGCTTGATGTTAAATCAGGCCGTCAAACTCGTGGTCACCGTTTCTTAGGTCAATCAGTGGATATTGCTAATGCAACTGATTACGTTGATGACTTAGCCAAGGTATACGTCCAAGCAGCTGCTGATGAACGTAAGGCAAATATTGTGTCACAAATTGATGCGTTGGCCATTGAGAATGGTTGGCATGTTGAAAAAGATGATGATTTATTAGAAGAAGTTAATAATATCGTTGAATATCCAACCGCTTTTGTGGGTAAATTTGATCCTGAATATCTAGAATTGCCTGACGAAGTTTTGATTACTTCAATGCGTGAGCACCAACGTTTCTTCCATGTTGTGGATGAGAATGGTTCTTTGTTGCCATACTTTGTTTCAGTTCGAAATGGAAACGCTGAACACTTAGATAACGTCATTGCAGGTAATGAAAAGGTGCTAGTTGCCCGTTTGGAAGATGCAAAGTTCTTTTATCATGAAGATCAAAAGCACGACATTGCCTTTTATAATGATAAATTAAATGTTGTGTCATTCCACGCTAAGTTGGGTTCTGTTGCTAGTCACACGCAACGAGTTAAGGCATTAGCTGCAATTATTGGCCGTCGTGTTGCGTTAACTGACAAGCAACAACAACAACTAGCACGTGCCGCTGAAATTTATAAATTTGACTTAATGACGGGTATGGTTGGTGAATTTGACGAATTACAAGGTGTCATGGGTGAAAAATATGCACTTATCTTTGGTGAAGAAGCCCCTGTTGCACAAGCTATTCGTGAACACTACATGCCAATTTCAGCTGACGGTGAGTTACCAGAGTCTCAGTTAGGTAAAGTGTTAGCATTGGCTGATAAATTAGACAGCCTATTAACGTTCTTTGCTGGAAACATGATACCTTCTGGATCAAATGACCCTTATGCATTACGTCGTGCTGCTTCTGGTGTTGTTAACATCTTGCATGATAATGAGTGGGACTTGTCGATTGACGCAATTTTGACTGACTTAATTAGTGAGATTAAGTCTGAAAATACTCGTTTTGGCTTGCCAGAGGATGTTGTAACTAATTTAGATAGTGTTGTCGATGACGTTGTCGCATTTTTGACAGATCGTGTCGTTAAGTCCCTACAAACGCAAAAAGTTCGTTATGATGTTATCAATGCCGTAACAACAGGAACGTTAACTGATACGACACAAATGTTTAAGTCAGCTAATGCTTTGTTGGCACATATCGATGATGAAAACTTCCGTGAAGGGGTTGAATCTTTGACGCGTGTTATGCGCTTGACAACTAAAAATCCAACTGATGTAGCAGTTGATTCAGCGTTATTTGAAAATGCTGCTGAAAGTCAATTATATGCAGAAGCTTCGTTGTTAGCAGGATCAGACTTGACAACTGATGAATTGCTGAAGGCATTATTAGCATTACAACCTGCTATTGCAGCTTATTTTGATCAAACCATGGTTATGGTTGATAATGAACCCGTTAAACAAAATCGCTTAGCAAGTTTGCAAAGTGTTTCAAATCAAGCTAATAAGGTAGCTAACTTTATGGCTTTGGATGTTAAATCAAACTAAGCAATACGTTGTTTCATAATATTGAAAGTGGTTAAAAGATGATTTTAAAACAGTTATACCATGATTTAATTATGTTATGGTATGCGTCGTGTTAAATGTAGTAATCCTATAATGGGATTATATTAAATCTTTTTAAACTCATTTTAAAAGACGCAAATAATCTTATTTGTGTCTTTTTTTGTATGTGTCGTATGCGTTTAATTGTATCTTTAAATTATGTTATAATGTTAACAATTTAAAATAAACAATATTCAAGAAAGTGGGCAAATTAATGGCATTAGAACATATTTTATTTGGAACGTATACAAAGCGTGTTTCAAAGGGGATTTATGCTGCAGATTTTGATACACAAGCAGGTACTCTGGCTAATACAAAACTAGTTGCAGAAATTGGTTCACCAACTTATTTGGCACTAAGCAAAGCAAATAAACTTTACGCAGTTGATAAAAATAATGGACAAGGTGGTATCGCAGTGTATGATTATACTAACGGTCAAGCCACTTTACAACAAGAAGTATTAACTGACGGTGCATCACCTGCATATGTTGCTGTTGATGAAGTACGTCAATTAGTTTATACAGGAAATTATCATAAAGGAACAGTAGATGTTTATACAATTGATGCACAAGGTAATCTTGCTTTGGCTGATACTTATCAATCAGAAGGGGATGGACCTCGTCCAGAACAAGAACACACACATGTTCACTTTAGTAATTTAACACCTGATAATCGAATTGTTGTCGTTGATTTAGGCGCTGACAAGGTATTAACATTTGATGTTTCTGATCAAGGTAAATTGACATTAAAGGCTACTTATACAACTGAAGCTGGGTTTGGACCACGTCATATTCGTTTTAGCCCAGATGGTCGCTACGCATACCTATTAGGCGAGTTATCATCAAAGTTATCAGTATTGGAATATAACGAAGACGGTTCATTTACATTATTGCAAACAGTTGCTATGATTCCAGAAGATTGGGATGCACACAACGGTGGTGCTGCTATCTATGTATCAAAAGATGGTCGCTTTATTTATACATCAAATCGTGGTCATAATTCTATTACCGTGTTTGCTGTTAAAGATAATGGTGCCGCTGTTGAACATATACAATGGATTTCAACAGAGGGGGACTTCCCACGTGATTTTGCTTTGAATCCAGAAGAAAATTACTTGATTGCAGCGAACCAAAATACTGATAATGTTTCAGTTTATGCACGTGACAATGAGTCAGGGAAGTTAACGCTTATTCAAAAAGATTTTGCGGTACCTGAGGCAATTCGCGTACTGTTTGTTGATTAGTAATGATGAAAAGTGACAATTATAAATGATTAGCACCCTAGTTGTGTGCACACAACTAGGGTGCTTTTTATAACTCATGTCCTAAAGGAGCAAAATATGGAAAAGGAACCTAAAGAACAATCAAATTTTCAACGGTGGTTTTTGGATAATAAAATTGTATCAGTTATGCTGGTTGTTTTATTATTCTTAATTATTGTATTTATGCTAAACAAGGTTGCATTCCTTTTTAAGCCAATTGCACAATTTTTTAGTGCTGTAGGGGCACCAATTGTGATAGCAGGTGTTTTTTACTTTCTACTTAATCCGATGGTTGATTGGGCAGAACGTCGATTCAATCTTTCAAGAATAGTAATTATTGCGATTCAATTTATTGTCTTAGCGCTATTGATTGTCTGGGGATTGGCCGTTTTTATTCCATGGATTAGTGGCCAAATTATGGAATTGATCAATCAATGGCCAATGTATTGGCACAAAATTGTACGAATCGTTGATCAGGTTACAACTGATCGTAAATTTGATAATGTAAACAAATGGTTTAATAATACGAATGATGAAATTTCTAATTGGTTAAAAGATTATTCAGCCGAATATGCTAAAAAAGGTCTACATGGTGTAACTTCAGTACTTGGTACTGTGACATCAGTGGTAATTGCAATTATTACATTTCCATTTGTTCTCTTTTATTTACTTAAAGACGGTCACCAAATGCCTAAATATATTGCCAATTTTTTACCAGTTAAAACGCGGCAGTCATTTTTAACAACTTTAAAGGAAATTAGTCGTCAAATTTCAAATTATATTCGTGGTCAAATTTCAGTTGCCTTCGCAGTAATGGTTATGTTTGCAATTGGCTATACGATTATTGGTTTGCCATATGGTTGGTTAATTGCCATCATTGCAGGAATATTAAATATTATTCCATTTTTGGGTTCGTTTTTATCAATGGTACCACCAATTGTGGTAGGAATATTCATTTCGCCAATGATGTTAGTATCTGTGTTGATTGTCTTTATGATTGAACAAACCCTAGAAGGTCGAATTATTTCACCAAAGTTATTAGGATCATCATTGAAGATTCATCCAGTGACAGTATTACTAGTATTGTTATCAGCAGGTAATATTTTTGGTATCTTAGGTGTTATATTTGGTGTACCTGGCTACGCGATTATGAAGGTCTTGATTTCACGATTTTATAGTTGGTGGCGGTCTACTTCTAATTTATTTGAAGAACAGTCCGATTCACTTTAAAACATTATAAATTTTAACAAGTATAGCACAAGTGACCTGTCGTCCGTGCTATACTTGTTTTTGTATGCATTAATCACGTATAGGTTAAAAACGACCTAAGAAGAGGAGAAATTTTTTTATGAGTACGAATCACATTGTTTTATTTGAACCACTAATGCCAGCTAATACAGGTAACATTGCTAGAACTGCTACGGGTACAAATACAAAATTAGATTTAATCGAGCCATTGGGGTTTAAACTAGATGATAAGCACGTCAAGCGTGCAGGATTAGACTATTGGGACAATGTTGATATTAAAGTTCACAAGAATTTACCGGCCTTTATGGAAACGTTAAAGGAAACGGATGAATTGTTTTTAATTTCAAAATTTGCCAAGCAATCATATCATCAAGCAGATTATACAAATCCAGATCATGATTATTACTTCCTATTTGGTAAGGAAACAACTGGGTTACCAGAACCCTTTATGAAAGCTCATCCTGATCAAGCTTTACGTATTCCACAAAATGATGAACATATTCGTTCATTGAACCTATCGAATACTGCTTCAATTATTATTTATGAAGTTTTGCGTCAACAAAATTTCCCAAATCTTGATTTAACACATGAATACGATTACGATAAACTAAAATAATATAAGACTAATTTATCATTAATATTTAAGAAAGGAGGCTCATATGGCATATAAAAAAACAACACCCAGAAAAACAACAACAACAAAACGACGACCAACGAAAACGACTGCTCGCAAAAAAAAGCAAAGCAATGATACATTGGCGTGGTTTATACAACGATTACCGCAATTTTCAGGATTAATTGCTGTCATTTTATCGCTTTTAGCGATTGTTAAAGTTGGATTAGTAGGGAAGCTAGTCGCCAATCTAGTTCGCTTAATTGTTGGTGGATCATATCAATTTTTGCTAGTTGTTTTATTAATTCCGTTTCTAGTTGTAATGGCATATGGTACCTGGCCACCTCGAATTAAAGGACATCACTATATTGGCTTCGTGGTATTTTATATCGGAATTATTTTAATGGGTTCTATTTTGTTATTTAACAAAATGAATTTGCATAGTGAGTATGTGACGACTATTCAATCTTTGATAAATCAAGATTTAAATAACCATGCTGTAACAACGCCCGTCGGTGGTGGTATCATTGGTGCGGTTTTGTATCAATATACCTATTTGGCTATGGGAAACTTTGGTTCATGGCTGATTGCAATTATTTTTATATTAGTTGGTTTAGTTGTAATGTTTAAACTACCTTTGCGAAGCGTTTTTGATAATTTCTTTACGTTGGCAGAAGGTGCCGGCGACTTGGTCCAAACACAAGCGACAAATGCTCACGAAAAAATGACCGAATCAATCAATACTTTCCGTAGTAATCAAAAAGAGCGGCAACAAGAGGCGATGAAGGATTTTTTTAATGAAGATCCATTTGGTAATGAGCAACAAAAGGCTCAAAAACCGACTATCGAAGCCACTTCTTCTGGAAAAGTTAATTTTAAAACGAAATCGACCTTGCCAGATAAGCAACAAGATGATCAAGAAGCTTCGGCAACAAAATTTGATTTTGTATTGCCAGAAATTGTGGCACCAGAGTCACAATCAGAAAAACAGGCCACAATGGCAGTGGATCCAAATTTGCTAAACGCAAAAGAATCATCATGGCAACAAGCGCCAGCGCAATCACAAGCTGCTGATGATGTACCATTTGATACAGTACCACCGACAAGTTTTGACTCTAAACGTGTTATTCAGTCGGCGGATCGTGTTGAACCAGTTGTTTATGGTCAAGATTTACCAGAAGATGATTTTGTACCAGAACAAGATTTCATGGCAGAGTCAGATTTGGCTTCAACACAACAGGGTCAAACAACGTCAAGTCACTCACACGTTGATATGTTGCATGAGCCGGCACAAAAGCTTACAACAGCTACTAAACCGCATCAAGAAGAACGGCATGTCACGCCTTCAACGCAAACAGAACCAACAGCTGATGTTGATGCTAGTGGATTAGGCACGGTCATTGATGATAAAGATTATCGTTTACCAACAACTGATTTGTTACAACATATTGGGTCAACTGATCAATCTAAAGAACGTGATGCATTGAGTGAAAAAGCACGTATTCTACATGAAACATTACAAAGTTTTAAGATAAATGCGACAGTTGAAAAGGTAGTTTTAGGACCAACTGTAACCCAGTATGAAATCAAACCAGCTGTTGGTGTGAAAGTTTCAAAGATTCAAAACTTAGCTGATGATTTAGCATTAGCTTTGGCAGCAAAATCTTTACGTATAGAAGCTCCCATTCCGGGTAAAAATGTTGTCGGCATTGAAGTTGCTAATGATCAGCAGGCAACGGTTGGCTTCCGTGATATGGTTGAAGAAGCAGGGATTGATACGGATAAACCATTGGTCGTACCAATAGGACGTGGTGTAACAAGTGGCGTAGTCAAGGTTGACTTGACCAAGATGCCACACTTGTTAATTGCTGGTTCAACTGGTTCTGGAAAATCAGTGGCCATTAATGGCATTTTAGCATCACTTTTGTTACAAGCTAAACCATCACAAGTTCGATTAATGTTAGTGGATCCTAAGAAAGTTGAGCTATCAGTTTATAACGATATTCCACATTTAATCACACCGGTTGTTTCCGATCCAAAGAAAGCAGCGTTAGGTTTGAAAAAAGTTGTAGCTGAGATGGATCGTCGTTTTAAACTATTAGCACAGGAAGGTGTACGTAACATTGATGGTTACAATCGCTTAGTGACAAAACGAGATGAAGCGACGAAAGGGGTTGTTAGTCAAAAAATGCCTTACTTAGTCGTTATTATTGATGAGTTAGCTGATTTAATGATGACTTCATCAGTGTCTGGTGATGTGGAGAATGCGATTGTACGAATTGCGCAACTTGGTCGTGCTGCTGGTATTCATATGATTGTTGCAACGCAGCGACCATCTGTTGATATTATAACGGGTTTGATTAAAGCTAACGTGCCATCACGTATGGCGTTTGCAGTTTCTTCAGGTGTCGATTCACGTACTATTCTGGATGGTAATGGTGCTGAAAAGTTACTTGGACGTGGAGATATGCTCTTTGCACCAATTGGTTCAAATGGTCCGCAACGTGTTCAAGGTGCCTTTATTTCAGATGAAGATGTTGAGTCTCTGACTGACTTTATCAAACAACAAGGTAGTGCACAATATGATGAATCAATGGCCGTATCTGATGCTGAAGTTCAGGCATTAGAAGGTGGTCATAGTTCGGGTGATGATGATCTTGACGAAAAGTGGGATGACGTTTTAGAATTCATTCTTCGTGCTGATGGTGCTTCTACATCATCAATTCAACGTCACTTTGGTATGGGATATAATCGTGCCGGTAGAATTATTGACTCATTAGAAGATCGTGGATTGATTGGGCCAGCTAATGGTTCGAAGCCACGTGAATTAAAATTTACTGCCGAAATGATGGACCGATTTAAACGGAGTAGTCAATAACAGTTAAAATCAAATAATATAAACGAAGCTGGGAAATAGACTGTGTGTTTTCCGGCTTCATTTGTTATATATTGCCGTATTATGTTGGTAAATATGCTATTCTATAGTAGTTAACTGCTAATCTAAAGGGGAGTTTTATATGATTGAATTACAAAATTTAACCAAACAGTTTGGTGATAAACTGGCGGTTGATGATATGAATATGCAGCTAAAACCCGGGCATGTCGTTGGCTTAATTGGGCAAAATGGTGCTGGTAAAACAACGACTTTTCGTATGATGCTTGATTTCATTCAACCAACAAAAGGCACAATCAGTTGGGACGGCCATGCCATTACGAATGAAGATAGGCAAAATATCGGCTTTTTGCCAGAAGAACGTGGTTTATATCAAAAAATATCAATAGAACAGCAGGTGGTCTATTTTGCTGAATTACATGGTATGAAAAAGGCTGATGCAAAACAACAATTAAATTCATGGATGAAAAAATTAGATGTTGTCGGTAAAGTTTCAGATAAAGTACAAAGTTTATCTAAAGGTAATGCACAAAAAGTGCAGTTAATTGCAACCGTGATTGCAGAACCTTCATTGTTGATTTTAGATGAACCCTTTACAGGACTAGATCCAGTGAATACGCAATTAATGATGAATGAAATTTTGCGGCTTAAACAAAATGGTGCCCATATTATTTTTAGTTCACATAATATGAGTGGTGTTGAAAAATTATCAGATGAACTGTTAATGTTAAAACATGGTAAAACAGTGTTGAGCGGGGAACTTAATGCAATCCGCGAATCTTTTGGTCGTAGTGAGATATATTTGGAATCATCAGTTACTGACGAACAATTATTAGCAATCCCTGGCGTAGTAAATATTCAATCGGAAGGTGTTGGCCGGCATCTTAAATTAGCTGAACCGACCGCTGGTAAAAGTGTCTTTTCGTTAGTGGCTAAAGATGGCTATGTACCTGTATTTTCACAGCAGCCACCGACCTTAGATGAAATTTTCCGTCGTGAAGTAACAGGGGGAAATGTTTATGAGTAAACGACAATTGTATTTAGTAGCGCACCAAACATATCTGAATCGGTTTAAGACATTTGGGTTTTGGTCAGTTGTTTTAGCACCATTGTTAATTGTTTTGGCAATTGTTGGTATTACATTGATTATGGATGCAACACAAAGTCATAAGCAACCAACTGTTGCAGTTGTGGACAATCAGCCTTTAAATAATTATTTAAAGCAAAATCATACGGTTAAAGCAAAGTTTAAAAATGTCGATTCATTAGCAACCGCAAAACATGATTTAAAGCAAGACAGGATTGATGGCTATTTGACATCAACGCCAACGAGTTATGCGCTAAAGATGTCAGTTAATGCTGAAAATTTGTCAGAGACGACTTTACAAACGACAATTGATCAGTATCATATGCTTAGTCAAGCGGATAAATTACATTTAACACCAAATCAACTTAACAGCTTGGTGTCAAAACCAGATTTTCAAACCAGTATTTATAGTAAAAGTGGTAAGTCATCACAAGGTGGGCAAGCAACAGATCGAGCTAATCAAATGTTATCAGCTGCTTTAGGCATTTTCATTTTTATCTTTTTAACTGCTTATGTGGGGATGATTTCACAAGAGATTGCTAATGAAAAGTCATCACGTATTATGGAGATTTTGCTGGCGGTAACATCACCAGGAATTCAATTCTTTGGTAAATTATTAGGGATAGCTGGTTTAGCGATTACACACGGACTGATTTATCTTGTGGTAGTTGGGGTAACAGCCATTTTCTTTGGTGATAATCAGTTTGTCAAGTTGATTAAAGATCTCTTAACGGGTGTGGATGCAAAATTTGCGGTTATGACAGGCCTTTTAACACTTGTTGGTATCTTTTTGTACATGATTTTAACAGCAATAGTTTCAGCAATGGTAAACGACCTGAGCCAAGTCCAACAAGCAGTTTCACCAATAACTTATATTGCAATGATTGGTTATATTTTGACGTTTGTTTTGAATGGGCAACCAAATAATGTGTTTATTAATGCTTTATCATACGTCCCATTTATTTCGCAAACACTTATGCCGGCACGTTTGGGATTGCAGTATGCGAATATGGCAGATGCATTTATCGCCTTAGCATTAGAGATAATTGTGCTAATTTTCTTAGCTCGGTATGGACTACGTGTATATAAGCGTAATGTCTTAACTTATAACGATGGTAATATTACTAAAGCAGCATTACTTAGTTTAAAAGGGCTTTTCTCAAAAAAACCATAATGGTTATATAAAATAACAACCTCGTACTATTGAGAAAAGAGTACGGGGTTGTTATGATTAATAGGTAAATAAAAACTAAAAACCACCATTTAATTATGGTGGTTTTAATATCGTTAGCTTTAATTTTCTTCGTGACCGTTCTTACCAAGAAAACGATTTTTATCCTTGTCATTCAAGTCAGGGATGTCGAATAGTTCGTCAACCTGACGAGTTAGTTCGTCATTTCTTTTTGTTTGTAGTGGCATGAAAGAGAACCTCCTAATTAATAAATTAGGTTTATTATAGCATGTTTGCTTAATAATTGGTTAAATGCCCGGTGATGATATAATATAAAAAATTGTCAGCTAAATCATGAAGGAAGGCTACTAGATGACAACAAAACATATTGAACAAAAGTTAATGTTATTACCCGATTTGCCAGGCTCATATCAAATGAAAGATAAAAATGGCAAAATTATTTATGTGGGTAAAGCTAAAAATTTGAAAAACAGAGTGCGCTCGTATTTTAAAAGTGACCATACTGGTAAGACAGCGCAATTAGTAGAAAATATTGCTGATTTTGATTTCATCGTGACTAGTTCAGAAAAGGAATCATTACTTTTAGAAATTACGTTGATTCAAAAATATCAGCCATACTATAATATTCGGTTGAAGCGTGGTACTGGTTATCCATATATTAAAATTACCAATGAACGTGATCCACAAATTTTACTAGCTAATGAAGTAACTAAAGATGGCGCTCATTATTTTGGTCCTTATCCAAATGTATATGCAGCGCAAGAAACCCTTCATTTTTTACAAAAAGTATATCCATTGCGTCGCTGTAACGGTTATCAAGGGCGACCTTGTTTATATGCAAATATTGGTCAATGCTTGGGTGCTTGTTACAAAGAAGTCCCAGAAACTGAATATAGTGCACAAATCAAACAAATTAAACGCTTTTTGGAAGGCGATACTAAGGAAGTGCGCAAGATGTTGCAAAAGAAAATGGCAGCAGCTGCAGCGGACATGGCATACGAACGGGCGGCTGATTTACGCGATCAAATAAAATTTATTGAAGCAACAGTTGAAAAGCAACAGATTATATCACGTGATGGGACACCACGTGATATCTTTAATTTTTATATGGATCGAGGTTGGTTATCAGTACAAGTATTCTTTATAAGGCAATCACGTTTATTAAAGCGAGAAAAACGTTTATTTGCAATTATTGATACACCAGAAGAGGAATTAGCGCGGTTTATTTTACAGTTTTATAATCGTCGCAATTCTGTATTACCCAAAGAAATTCTAGTACCACAAGGCGTTGATACCGAATCAATTGCAGCAGTTTTAAACGTTCCTGTTAGAACCCCACAACGTGGTGAAAAGCGGGCGCTATTAGCATTAGCCGGCAAAAATGCAAAAATTGTTTTAGATGAAAAGTTTCGATTATTAGAAATGAATGAGTCAAAAACAACCGGAGCAATGCAAGAAATTGCAGATGCGTTAGGAATTGAAAAAATTAATGTAATTGAAGCATTTGACCACTCTCATTTACAAGGTGCCGATATGGTTTCAGCTATGGTTGTTTTTGAAGATGGCGTTCCAAATAAGAATAAGTACCGTAAATATAAAAATAAAAATGTCTTGCATGCAGATGAACGAGCTGAAACAATGGAAGTTATTCGGCGGCGTTACACGCGACTTTTAAAAGAGCATAGCGCGTTGCCGGATTTAATTCTCATGGATGGTGGCATTATTCAATTAAATGCGGCTAAAGAAGTCATTGAGGATGAATTAGGACTAACCATTCCGATTGCAGCCATGGTTAAAAACGAAAAGCACAAAACGGCAGATTTGTTAAAAGAAGAAGGCGCAGATCATGTACATCTTGATCCAAATTCACAAGGATTTTACTTGTTACAACGTATTCAAGATGAAGTACATCGTTTTGTCATTACCTTTCATCGTCAGTTGCACTCTAAAAGTTCACTTGGTTCAAGGTTGGATGAAATTGCAGGTGTTGGACCTAAAACACGACAAAAGTTATTGACGAATTTTGGATCGATGAATAAAATGGCACAAGCATCAATTAGTGAGCTACAAAAATTGGGTATATCTGAAAAAGTAGCTAATAATATCAAAATTTCCTTAACAGCAACACAACATCATACTGACTAATGGTGGTCAAATATGAGAAAGTGCTGTAAAATGAAATGCGACAGTTTACAGTTGGCTAAGAAAGCTAAAAAAGAAAGTGAGGTCATAAACGATGGCGTTTGTCGACCAAGTAAAGATTTTTGTTAAAGCAGGAAAAGGTGGCGATGGAGCAGTCTCTTTCCGTCATGAAAAATATATCAATATGGGTGGCCCTTTTGGTGGCGACGGTGGTAATGGTGGCTCAGTAATAATGGAAGTTGATGAAGGACTCCGTACTTTGATGGATTTTCGTTATAAGCGCCAATTTAAAGCAAAAGTAGGTGGTAATGGTGCTACTAAGGCCATGACTGGACGTTCAGCAGATGATTTGGTAATCCGTGTACCACAAGGAACAACGATTACCAATGTTGAAACGGGCGAGGTTATTGGTGATTTAACTGAAAAAAACCAACGTTTAGTTATTGCCCATGGTGGTCGCGGTGGTCGTGGTAATATCCGCTTTGCTTCTTCTAAGAATCCAGCGCCAGAAATTGCTGAAAATGGTGAACCAGGTGAGGAACTTGATATCGCCTTAGAATTGAAAGTTTTAGCAGACGTGGGATTAGTTGGGTTCCCATCTGTAGGTAAGTCAACGTTGTTATCGGTTGTGACAGCAGCTAAGCCAAAAGTTGCAGCTTATCATTTTACAACCTTGGTTCCTAATTTGGGAATGGTTCGGTTAGAAGATGGTCGTGATTTTGTAATGGCAGATTTACCTGGATTAATTGAAGGGGCATCTGAGGGAGTTGGATTAGGCATTCAATTTTTACGTCATGTGGAACGCACTCGTGTTATTTTGCATATGATTGATATGTCTGGTGTTGATCCAGAGCAAGATCCGTATGATAATTATCTAAAGATTAATCAAGAGTTGGCAGCGTATGATCCAGCCTTATTAGAACGGCCACAAATTATTGTGCCAACTAAGATGGATATGCCAGATGCACAAACGGCTTTGGAAATGTTTAAAGATCAATTGCAAAATGATGAAAATATACCTGACAATATTGAAATTATGCCAATTTCTTCATTGTCGCGTGAAGGGTTAGAACCATTGTTACGTCGAACAGCTAATTTGTTAGATGAAACACCAGTATTCTTGCCTAAGGGTATGCTTGAAGATGATGCAGATCAAGCTAATTATGAATTTGAGGAACGTGAGCAACCATTTGAACTAAGTCGTGATGAAGATGGTGTTTGGATTCTTTCTGGAAATGAAATTGAACGTTTGTTTAAACGTACAAATACAAATTATACGGAATCATTGATGCGTTTTGCCCGTCAAATTCGATTTATGGGTGTTGATGAGGCGTTGCATGCAGCTGGTGCAAAAAATGGTGATACGGTTCAAATTGTTGATTTCCAGTTTGAATACGAAGATTAGTAGCTGTTTTTAATTTTAGAAGATGCTTGTTTTCGATTGATGTTCGAAAATGAGCGTTTTTTATTTTATTAGATGTTGAAAGGAGTAATTATGGCAGGAAATCAAGTTGAGCATGTTAGTGAGTTAGGGAAGTACATTACGATTGCTAATCAACAGGTTACTTGGGAACAAACGATTAAAAAATCGCGCTTTATTGTGAATATGGCTCGAGTTTCTAATGAAGAAGAAGCAAAAAAATTTATTGCATCGATTAATGTCGAACATCGCAAAGCAACACATAATGTTTGGGCGTATATGTTAGGAAATCGTAATGAAGTTCAACGGTATTCTGATAATGGTGAGCCGGCAGGAACAGCGGGCGTACCAATGTTAGAAGTGTTAAAAAATAATGCGATTCGAGATATAGCTGTCGTGGTTACACGTTATTTTGGTGGTATTAAATTAGGTGCAGGTGGCCTTGTTCGTGCATATGCTGGAACAGTTGTTGGTGGTGTTGAAGATAGTGGATTAATTGAGCGGATTCAACGTCATGAAGTTAGTTTAAAAGTTTCATATAGTCAATATGAGTCCTTAGCTTATTGGTTAAAGCAACACAACCATGAAATTTTAGATACAACTTATACAGACGATGTGCTAATTAAAGTAGCAATCGCTGATGATGATATGACGATGTTTAAAGCTGCGGTTATTGATGAAATGGCTGGTCAGATTGAAATCATTGTTGGTGACATCGATTGGTTTGAAGTGCCCTATCAACAGCGCGTCAGTGCTAAAACAGAAACATTAAAATAGACTTTAAGTCTTTTTTACATTAGACCGGGTAAAATTAGAGTGATTTAACTAACAAAAAGTATTGGAAGAAAAAATGAAAAAAGATATTCTAAGGGTGCACTTAGTCGTTTTAAGTTTGCTTTTAGTCATTTGGCTTGTGCCGACCAACTACAATTTTCTGATTTGGAATTTATTTTTGGCATTAGTACCTTTCGACTTGGCCTTAATTATTAGGTATTTAAGCGGTAAAAAAGGTCAGTTATTATTGAAGTTAGGATTAACAGTGGTATGGTTAGCGTTTTTCCCTAATGCGATGTATATGGTGACTGATTTTAGTCACTTATCTTCAATTGGGACGGGACTAATGACCGAAACACAGTTTTTTAATTATGCAATTTTAGCAGTCGGTGTTTTGATGGGATTGCTATTTGGCTTGTCATCTGCCCATATTATTGGTCGAGTTTACGCTGGTGTATTGTCATCAACATGGACGGTTGTGTTCTATATTGTATTGTCCTTTGTGTCAGCGTACGGTATTTATTTGGGAAGATTTTTACGAATTAATTCGTGGGAATTAATTAGTGCACCACATAAAGTATTAACCATGTTTTTAACATCATTATCAACACATAGTTTAGTATTTGTTATATCATTTGGATCTCTACAGTTTGCTCTGTTAGTGTTATACCATATGATGAGACGGATAAATACTGATTAAAAAAAGTCTGTCTTTGGTTTTATCTCATATAAAGTGAGATTACCCAAAGACAGACTTTTTAGTTTATAAATTAAGGCTTTTATCGTGCTTTAATGACTTTGTACGATAAAAGAACAGGCAAGCATTAACTAAGATTAACATGGCACTGGCAATAAAAATACCATTATAGTCAAAGAACATGGCAACAACGGTTCCCATGATTGGTCCAAAGACGGATCCTAATGATTGAAATGATTGATTATATGCAAAAATACGAGAAGTAACCTGAGTTGGTGTTGTTTTGGTCAATAATGTTTGAACGGCAGGCAACATTGTAGCGTCAGAAATACCAATCATGAATCTTAAAATAACTAATTGCCAAATAGCCGTAACAAACCCAGTTGGTAACATGAAAATAAATGCTAAACTAAATCCCATTAACATAATGCGATGTGTCCCAATTCGATCACCTAATTGACCAAACCGTGGTGCTGCCAACATTGTTGCGATTCCAGGCATTGCAGCCACGATACCAGCCCATAGTGTTGTACTACCAGAACCATTATTTAGTTCACGGACAAACAATGCAATAATGGGGCTAATTGATTGATTCACTATTTGGATGATAAATGTTGTTGTAAACAGACCAATGGTCAATTTGGGATAGGATAATTGGGCAAAAATTTCTTTACGAGAAGGTGATTTACCTTTTGGAACAGGTGTGAATTCTTCTTTGACTAAAGTGATAACTAGTAAAAATACCAGTAGAAAAATAACACCAGTAATAATAAAAGCGATGCGGTAATTAACAAGTGAGGCAAGTACACCACCGATAAATGGCCCTAATAATTGCCCGCCAGTCACCCCTGTTACAAGTGTGCCTAATGCATAACCTGACTTTTCTTTAGGTGTTTGGGTTGCAATCATCGCATTAGCATTGGAGATGAAGCCACCGCATAAACCTTGAAGAGCACGCAAAAAAATAAGTTGCCAAATATTTTGGGCAGCGCCCATTAAAAAAAAGACAATAGCCATACCTAATGAAGCGCGTATTAACATTAGTTTGCGACCACGACTATCAGCTAATTTCCCCCAAAATGGTGAAATGATTGCTGTCATTAAAAAGGTAATGGAGAAGGTGATACCACTATAAAAAGTTAATTGATTTTTTGTGAAATTTCCTAATGTATCAACGTATAAAGATAGGAAAGGCATTACCTCACTGAACCCAACACCTGTCATAAAGACACCAAACCAAAGAATAAAGAGATTACTTTGCCAAGTTGGTAATCGTGACAATTTTTCTTTTAACATATCGGTCTCCTATTAAAATGTTTTCTTATTAACTATTTATTTTACGCGTTTTGCCCTTTTCCTGCACGTTTATCGCCTTTTAATAATTGTTTACAACAAAAACGAGCTAATTATTAATTAGCTCGTTTTTGCTATAGGTTTAATAAGAGATATGTTAATTGAGTGTTTACTATCGTAAATAACTCTTCGCTTTATGAGGGAGCGAAACGACTTAGCAATAGTGTGTATGGCAACTATTGCTTAACTTAAGTCGATAAGCATATCATAACTAACAGATATGAAAAAAACGTGAATTTTATGGTAATAAATTTTAGTAACTATGAAAAGCTAATCACTAATTGTCAATTAGCATATTCTGCTTTTCTGTTATAATAGAAATAACGATTTGTTGGAATGGGAGAAAAAAATGTACGAATATTTAGATGGGCTGATTACAGAAATCTCCCCAAATTACATTGTAATTGAAATACAGGGGATTGGTTATCGCATTTTAGTTGCTAATCCATATGCATTTTCTTTGGATAGTAAAATGACAGTCTATGTCGAACAAATCATTCGTGAAAATGAACATACTTTGTATGGATTTTTAAATAAGCAAGAAAAAAATTTATTTCAAAAGTTGTTAAATGTTTCTGGGATTGGACCGAAATCAGCGTTAGCCATTTTAGCTAATAATGACCATACTGGATTAATTAATGCGATTCAACAAAGTGATGTTGGCTTTTTAACAAAGTTTCCTGGCATTGGGAAAAAAACAGCGCAACAAATTGTATTGGACTTACAAAATAAATTATCAGATTTGGCATTAGCGAGTGATGAGGTGGCGCCTATTGTACCGGCAGTTAGTCCAAACAGTCAATTAGCGGATGCACTTTTGGCTTTGGAAGCATTAGGTTATGCTAAAAAGGATATTACCCGTGTTGAAAAAGCATTACGTAAACTTGATGAACAAACTACTGCTAAATATGTTAGTGCTGGTTTGAAGCTATTACAGTAAGGAGATGTTATTAGATGGCAGAAGATTTTATACATGACATGTCCACTGATAATGTTGAAGAAACGGTTGAGCAAACTTTACGGCCAAATACCTTACAACAATATATTGGTCAAGCTGATTTAAAGCAAAGATTACAAGTTTATATTGAAGCAGCACAGCAACGCTCAGAACCGTTAGACCATACATTGTTGTATGGACCACCTGGATTGGGTAAAACTACTTTAGCAATGGTTGTTGCCAATGAAATGGGTGTGGGTCTCAGGACAACCTCTGGGCCTGCTATTGAAAAATCCGGTGACTTATTGGCCTTGTTAAATGAATTAACACCAGGGGATGTTTTATTTATTGATGAAATTCATCGACTACCAAAACAAGTTGAAGAAATGTTATATTCGGCTATGGAAGATTTTTATGTTGATATTATTGCAGGTGAGGGGCCTACTGCGCATCCAATTCATTTTCCACTACCACCGTTTACCCTTATAGGAGCTACGACCCGAGCTGGTATGTTGTCACAACCCTTACGTGATCGGTTTGGGATTGTAGAACATATGGCATATTATTCGCACGATGAATTAGCACAAATTATTAAGCGGTCGTCAGACGTTTTTAATATCCAAATTTCTGGTGAGGGGGCATTTGAATTGGCGCGACGGTCGCGAGGAACACCGCGTATTGCTAATCGTCTGCTGAGAAGAGTTCGTGATTTTTCAACGGTCAAAGGTCAAAAGGTTATTACTGATGAGATGGTTAATTTTTCTTTACAATTGTTGAAAATTGATAGTATGGGACTGGATGAGGTTGATCACAAAATTTTGCAAACAATGATTGCGTTTTATCAGGGTGGACCCGTTGGTGTTAATACTATTGCTGCTAATATTGGTGAAGAGGTTGACACAATTGAATCAGTATATGAGCCATATTTATTACAAATTGGCTTTTTACAGCGAACACCACGTGGACGAGTTGTGACATTGGCAGCATATCAACATTTAAATCTACCAGTGCCTGATACTAAACGATAATAAGGGGATTAAAGATATATGGCAGAGAATTTTACAAGTTTGAGTGATTTTGATTATGAATTACCACAAGAATTAATTGCACAGACACCATTGAAGAAGCGAGATGGATCACGTTTATTAGAAATGAATGCCGATACAGGTGAACTTCATGATCGCCATTTCTACGATATTATTGATTATTTGAATCCTGGTGATGCTTTAGTCATGAATAACTCACGAGTTTTACCTGCTCGTTTGTATGGTGAGCGACCAGAAACTGGTGGGCATGTTGAAGTACTCTTGCTTCGACAAGACCAAGATGATGTTTGGGAAACATTGGTTAAACCAGCTAAAAAATATTTAGTTGGGCAAAAGATTACTTTTGGTGATGGTCGTTTGACAGCAGAAGTGATTGCAGAATTAGACCATGGTGGTCGAATGATTAAATTCCATTATGATGGTATTTTTTTAGAAATTTTAGAAGAGTTAGGTGAAATGCCTTTGCCTCCTTATATTAAGGAAAAGTTGGAAGATCAAGAACGTTATCAAACCGTTTATTCAAAAGTGAATGGATCGGCTGCCGCACCAACTGCAGGATTACATTGGACACCTGAATTACTACAAAAAGTAGCAGATAAAGGCATTAAGTTGGTTGAATTAACACTACATGTTGGGTTGGGAACCTTTAGGCCGGTGGAAGAAGACAATATTGATGATCACAAAATGCATTCAGAGTTCTATCAATTAAGTCAAGAAGCAGCGCAAACGTTAAACGAAGTTAAAGCAAATGGCGGTCGAATTGTTGCTACAGGGACAACCTCCATTCGTACGCTAGAAACAATCGGTGCTAAATTTGACGGTGAGTTAAAAGCTGACTCTGGGTGGACAGAAATATTTATTAAACCTGGTTTTCAATGGCGGGTTGTTGATGCGTTTATTACTAATTTTCATTTACCTAAATCAACTTTAGTAATGTTAGTAGCTGCTTTTACTGGTCGGGATAATATTTTAAATGCTTACGAACATGCTGTTAAGGAACAATATCGTTTCTTTAGTTTTGGGGATGCTATGTTTATTCATCATTAAAAAGTAGTT
The DNA here is from genome assembly GCF_010306265.1 of Weissella sagaensis. Classification (NCBI taxonomy): domain Bacteria; kingdom Bacillati; phylum Bacillota; class Bacilli; order Lactobacillales; family Lactobacillaceae; genus Weissella; species Weissella sagaensis. The sequence continues at coordinate 36,487 of NZ_BLKA01000011.1, forward strand.
TAATATTTATTTGATAAAAGTGTTGACTTTGTCTTGGACAGTGTGTATTATATATATTGTTGTTGACGTACGAAACACTTTGCGGATGTAGTACAATGGCTAGTGCTCCAGCCTTCCAAGCTGGGAATGCGGGTTCGATTCCCGTCGTCCGCTTTGCATTATTTATTTAATGCAATGTTGATCATTGAAAACTGAATATCGTTTCGATAGAACAAATGTGTAGGGTCTTCAAGCATTAAGCTTGAAACAAAAAACATTTGCGAAGTCAATTCGCTAATAAATTCGTTTAACTTCTGTTAAACAATTAAAACAACAAAATTGAGT
>NZ_BLKA01000012.1:0-28897 GCF_010306265.1 Weissella sagaensis
TTGAAGAGAGAGTTTGCCTTTCAAACAACTTTTTCCAATTTTGAGGACTTGGTAATCCGAACCTCAAATTACATCAGTTGGTTTAATTCCGACAGAATTAGAACGAGTGTTTAGAAAAAGATGTGCCATTTATTGACATAGGAGCAATACAATATTCTGAAATCAGGTTTGATGGATTTATTTGGGAATCTACTATGGCACTTTTAAATGGAACAACGCTATATATATTCCCAGACAAGGATAAATATAGTCCGAAAATTGTAGCTAAGTATATTGAACAGAATAGAATAACATGTGCTGCTTTCCCTGTAGCCATTGTTTCATTGTATAATCCGCAAGACTTACGATTGTTGGTAGTATCTGGTTCTGCAATGCCAGCAAGTGTACTGGGCAATACATCAAGTATAGATATTGCTGTAAATTCGTATGGACCATCTGAGTGTACAGTTGCAGCAACTGGATGGGATTTTACGAATGCTTCTGAGAATAAAATTTCTATTGGGAAATCAATTCTGAATACTAAAACTATTATTTTGACAGAAAATAACAATATGTGTGCGCCATTCGAGAGTGGTCAGCTAGTTATTACAGGTGAAAATGTGAGCCGGGGATATGTAGATGGTCATATTAGAGGATTTAAAAAAATTAGTGCGGATGGTTCAGATATTCCAGCATTTTTCACTGGTGATATTGGTTATTATGAGTGTGACGGAAATATCATTCTAGAAGGTAGAAAAGATTCACAAGTGAAGGTAAATGGGCATCGGATTGAATTAATGGAGATACAAAATTTTACTCAATCACTCACTGGTATTTCAAATTTTTCTGTCATTTTAGATGACCATTCAAAAATCGTCATGGCATATTCAAGTGATATGGGAATTAGCGACGAGGAAATTAAAGACACCCTTAGAAAAAGGTTAGAAGAGTATAAAATTCCAAACTTTATTCTTAAAATGAAAAATGTGCCGTTAAATAGTTCTGGTAAAGTTGATCGTGATAGCATTCTAAAAGCTTTAGCTGAGAATAAAAATCTGGCAAATATAGATGTTACCCTTGATGATAACCATATAGTATTTATTGAATCAATGAAGGAATTATTAAAAGTGTCCCAAATTGATCCACGATTATCGTTCATAGATAATGGTGGAACGTCTATTGATGCAATCAGATTAAAGAGTCTACTGAAAAAGGAAACATTAGCTGTAAAGATTGCTGATTTACTTGGTAATACAACCCTAATCGATGTCCAGATTAAGAAAATATTGAAAATTAAAAAGCAGAGTTTGGGTTGTGAAAAAGTAATTAACAATACAGAAGTCATGGAACAATTCTTTTCTGGAAGATTTTCTCCACATGCTTACTTTAACCAAGTTCAATTAATAATCTTGAAAAACGTTTCGTATAATCAGGTCAAGAAAGCGATTAAAAAAGTATATGAAAAACATGATGTCTTGCACGCAAAAATTGATAAAGACACTCTAAGGGTTACCGATAACGAAATTGTAAATCTTGAAATTATGCATGTAGAGACGGAAAACGTGAATCTTAAAGAAGTCTATTTGAATCATATACGAGATAATCAAGGTACAGATGATCTAAAATTTCAGATTTTAATTGTTGATGATCTTACTGGGGAGAGTAAGCTTCTTTGGAGCGTTAGTCATTTATTGGTAGATATGAGTTCTTGGGATGTGATGTTAAGAGAATTGGATGGGGCATTGTCTGATCAAGCTATTGAAAGTAGTCATCAATTTGGGACATGGTCTGCTACCCGTGTGAATACTAATGGCGTAATAAAAAACGGTATATTTAATCAAGGTAATGAGTATACAAAAACTAGTTTTTCCATCCCAAAACAACTAAGAATGTCGAATTAGACTCAGTTTACGATAGAATCACAAAAGCATTAACTTTAGTATTCGGTGCTGAATTTGTTAAAAATCGAATCTTTGTAGAGAAAAATATGAGGAATGACGATTACCTTGAGTTGTACGATACAGTCGGTTGGTTTACACGCGAAGTACCAGTGCAAACTGAACAGGAAGAAAAAGTTGATTTGCATGGAAATCGCATAATTGTGAACTACTTAGGCGCTTACGAAAATAGAAAAATGGAATATTCGAATTTCGAAGTAATACAAAATCAATTTCAAGACGAAATGCAGTACCTAATCAATGAATTGATTGTAATCAATTGTGTTTTAAGTAATCATGAATTCAAATTCAACATTGATTTTGATGAAGACGTTATATCTAAAAATAACTTAACGGACTTTAAGTCACAATTAATAGCAGCTTTTTAATTAAATATTGTTAAAGTGTGGGGACATCAATACTAATAGTATTGATTAAATGGAAGTTTCTTGTCCTTTTACATTTATAGGTACTTTACACAAGAGTTGAACCTAGAAAGGAAAGGTGTTAAATTTATGAAAACATTTTGCTTGCCATATGTTGGGGGGGTTCTGATGTGTACGATTTTTTAACAAAGTATAACAATGTTAAAAATGAGTTTATCGCTTTATCATACCCTGGGCATGGAAATAGATTAGGTGAGATGGCACAAGATGACATGAAAGGGCTAGTAGCGTCCTTATATGAGGAGAAAAGGCAAGTAGTTAGCCAACAAGAGCATATTTGTTTGTTAAGGATAAGTATGGGGACAATGATAGCGTATGAACTATATTTGAAACTTCGAGAAGAATATTCTATTAAAAGTTTAGTATTGTTGAGCTCAGGATTTATAGGAGATCAACAGTTTGGAGATTCAAGATTAGCAAAATTACCAAAAGAAAGATTTATGAATAAAATTTACCTTATGGGGAATTTACCTGCTGTGGTTATGGATGATAAAGACTTATTTGAATTTTTTTATAATGTTATTCATAGGGACTATAAGATGATTGATGAATATTATCCAGACCAGCCACTTCCAAGCATTGATGTCCCAGTGCTTTTAGGTCGATGTACAAAAGATGATAGCGTACCGAAAAGCAGTTTTGAAAAATGGTCATCTATCATAATGGCAGATAGTCTAATAAAAGAGTATGAAGGCGATCATTTTTTCATATACGATTCGGATAATTCGTTCATCAACGATTTGAATGATTTTTTGGAGAAAGAGGGATATTAGATGACTGAAAAAAAATCGCGACAACAATTATATATTGCATCTGTAGCATTGTTAATAGCAAACTTAGGTAGCAGTATTTTTTCGTTTGCTATGGGGCTGTTTCTATTACGACAATATTCATCGGCAAGTGTTTTTGGAATTTCTCAGGCTATTGGGCCGGTTGTTAGTTTGGCACTTGCACCAGTATTAAGGCTGTTTATTGATAAGGCAAACAAAAAAAGGATAATATCATTATCTCAGATACTAAGTATGATAGGGCTTATAACTTTTGCAATCTTGTTGCTCAAATTTGACAATGAGGTTTTATTGTTAGTTATGTTCATTTTAGTAATATTGAGGATATCGGATCAAATATTTGATGTAGCATATATGGCATCTGCTACATTGATAGTGGATAGTGCAGATATTCAAAAACTAAAGAGTTACGAACAGATGGTCTCTTCATTTTCAAGCATTATTGGTCCAATTATTGCAGCAGCATGGTTTTCAATTTTTGATATGCACTTTGGAGTTTTTATCATTGCTGAGTTAGTTTGTGAGACTCTTGCTTTATTATTGATGTGGGTAATCAAATATAAAGATAGTATGAAACTGGCAAGAGCAGTAACTGAGAAAAATGAATTAACATATATTTTTAAAGATAAATTGCTCGTATTTGCAATCTGGTTTGGTTGCGCTATTAATTTTTTCTATACTATCTTTAGTATTGGGCTACCATATATACAAATTCATGTTCTAAGTTTACCTAACCGAGTATATGCTTTGTCAGAAGCTGCAGTGTCAATTGGAATGCTGGTAACCAGTTACCTGTTATCAAAACGTTCTGAGTTTAAGCACCCATTATATATATCATGGAAAATGACATCTATTTTTAGTATCTTATTTTTAATAATGGGGCTATTTCTCTTTTCGAGTGTTCATTCAAAATTGATTTTTTCAATTTTTATTATCATTTTTAACTTTGTAACGGGAAGTTTAATCGCACTTCTAAATACACCGACCCTAGTGTGGTTAACAACACATGTCCCAGAAAACATGCAAGGTCGAGTATTCAATATTTCACGAACATGTGTCCAAGTCTTGATGCCAATTGGAATAATTATTGCCAGCTTCTCATTTGATACTCTTTCTGCCGGAACTGTTTTCATTATTTCCGGTATACTCTTCTTTGTTTTAGTTGTTTTATATCCAAAGATGTTTAGATTAAACCTAAGACAAAGCTAACTTTGTCACTACAATTTATGGTCGTACTATATCGAAACAAAATCGATACTAGTGAAAAATCGTGAAATCGACTAAAGAGTTTGTTAATCTGATAGTTTTGTCATACTCGCAAGCTTTTTTAGTTAGTAGGTTCATAAAATTAGCGTTTATATGTTTGCGATTGGATAGTTATAGACGTATTCTAAAAAAATAATTCAATGAGTTCCCATAGTTATATGCAGTACGGCCAATTTGTTTAATGCGCCGATTAATTCTCCAATTTTTTGGGTTTAGTGCATAAAAGGATTGCTCAATTTTTTAATTAGATTGAAATTAATTACATATGGTTAATGTTAATAATTTATACGATGGAGGCAACAAAAATGTATGATCAAGAAGAAATACAAGCATAATTAAATCTGGCAGCTAGTTTTTTTGCCAAAGATTATCAAGAACGCAGTATGGTAAAATGGTAAGGATTTTTTCTGAGGGATCATACAGAGAATGTGGCTAAATACTCGCAACAACGGCAAAGAAATAGTCAACGACAAGACCATGTAGAAATGTCAGAAAAAAATATTAGTCAACACTTACTGAAAGCTTTTGATCAATAATTTTCAGTGACGACTCAATTAAAAAATCATGATAATACGAGAACAGTTAGTCCTTTATATCGTGATAAAGTGTTGGGTTATCAGGAAAATAATATAATACTATCAAACAATGTCAATCCTTTTCTGTTAGCTGATATTTTGTATATTGAATAAAAAAGGGCATGCTAATTTGTGCTACATAAATTTATAAATCAAATTATTTGAAAAATTCATCAAAATTTTATAGAGTTATATTTGTGGGAGTTACTAAGATTTAGTAATTTACACCAGTATTTTTACTACATGATTATTCTTGAAGATTTAAGAATAAAAAAGTCGACATTTGTCGGCTTTTTTTATTGATTTAGTACCATTTAAATGCTGAGAAACGCATTCTATGGCCTTTTTTTTAATAACGTGGCCAATTCAATTATGCAAGAATCAAACAATTGTGCCACATTCATCTAAAGAAAATTAGAAAGTTTTTGTTATTTGGGTAAATAGCTGACCTGTTAAGGAGACAAACGGATGAAATCTTATAAACGCTTAAGTCGCTCTGAACGTTATTACATTTATGTTTGGTATTATGAACAAAAGATTAGTTTACGCCAAATTGCTTTACGTTTGCATCGAACGCCCAAAACAATTTATGATGAAGTGCATCACAATCGGCGGCGACCTGATGTTTCATTAGATAAAATTCCGTATGATCCGGAATATGCAGATTGGTTAGCTGCCCAGAACCGCATTAATCGCAATTATGGCAAACTCCACACATCAAAAGGGGCTTTGAAACGGGTTCAAAAAGCCGTTGAAGAAAAACACTGGACTATTCCCATGATTGCACACAGTATGAAAAATGTGCCCTCAGCAACCACTTTATATCGTTATTTAAAAAAAAGAGTACCGGCGCTTTTGAATTATAAAAAACACAAGTACCATCTGCGGCCTGTTTCGATGCGCGAAGCGATGCGTTCACATCATGAGAGTGATTTCATGCAAGCCCATAGTATTGACCAACGTCCTAAGGCGATTAACCAACGGCGTAATTTTGGTCACTGGGAAATGGATTGCATTGATTCACCCCAAGGGGTGAAAGCCAGTTTATTAGTATTTTATGAACGTAAAAGTCGCTATGTGGAGCTAATGAAATTGGACAGTAAACGGGTGAGTGCCATGCATGATGCCATTGAACAATTTTTAACCCGGCATCCAAATCAAGTGCAGTCAGTCACTACGGACCGTGGTCATGAATTTACCAATCTTGATGTCATGATGCTATTTGATAAATGGCAAGTGGGTGTTTATTTTACCCATGCGTATAGTCCTGCCGAAAAAGGGGGGATTGAACGCATTAATCGTGACATTCGGCGTTTCTTTCCCAAAGGGCAAAGTCTGACTAAAACCACGTTAGTGGCACTAAGAGCGGTGCAAGACATTATTAACCATTATCCAAAAGCTGTCTTAAAGTGGCAAACACCGCAACAATGTTATGGTCAATTTTTGCAAAGTCAACGGGCACGTCAGAAGAAACGCCAACATCGGTCACAATTAGCTTAATTAAAATTCTAATTTTTACTATTTGAACTTGTATTTTATAGTAATCAATACAAGTCGTTTTAGTGTGTGAGTAAATAATTATATTTTAAAAATTATTGTGACAACCACAACATGGGCAGACAACCAGAGCAAGCAAACCAAAAAAAGATACAAAAATGTAATAAAGCGGGTAAAGGTTGCTGGCAAGGCATGCACGGCTAGTCGTTAAAATTTTTTTTGGAAAATTGATAGCTAATAACTTGACAATTCCCCACATTTTTTAGTTTACATAATACCGAATCTCTAATTTAAGAACCTTATCATAACAATCTTTCGAACATTTCATAGGGGTTGACAAGATACTTGCATATTAATTATTCAAGCGTATAATTATAGAAGCTGGAAAAGTTCATTTTGATTGAAATGGAGGTGAGATGTTTATGGCTAAAATTCCTCAGCAAATTGTAGAAGAAGTACGTGAACGTGTCAACATTGTTGATGTTGTTTCACCATATGTACAGTTAAAGAAACAAGGACGCAATTTGTTTGGTAAGTGTCCTTTTCATGAGGAACGTACACCTTCATTTTCTGTTAATGAAGAAAAACAGATTTTTCACTGCTTTTCTTGTGGACGAGGAGGAAATGCGTTTAGCTTTTTGATGGAAGTTGAAAACATGTCATTTCCACAAGCAGTGCTAAAACTTGCACCACAAGCGGGTGTAGATATAGATGATTCGTATTTGGATAATCAAGCTAATGTGCAGGTTGATTCAGAAACAAAAGCTTTACGTGATTTGTACGCTGAAGCGACTAAGTTATACCACCATTTACTGGTTAATACAGACTCTGGTGAACAGGCTTTAACGTACTTAACTGCACGTGGACTAGATGAATCAACAATTGATGCATTTATGCTGGGGTATGCCCCTGAAGGAAATATTTTATACGAATATTTTCAAACACAGAAAGTTGACTATCAATTATTACGTAAGTCGGAATTATTTGTTGAGTGGTCTGATGGTAGTTTACATGATCGTTTCACTAATCGTGTATTATTCACAATTAGGGATAGTAGCGGCCACCCGATTGCATTTTCAGGACGTAAGTTAACGAATGATGATGATATTCCAAAGTATGTTAATTCTCCAGAAAGTCCATTATTTAATAAATCAGCTGAACTTTTTAATTTAGATTTAGCAAAGGATACTATTAAAAAGCAAAAAACGGTTATTTTATTTGAAGGCTTTATGGATGTGATAGCAGCATTTCAATCAGGGATTGTAAATGGTGTTGCATCAATGGGAACATCACTGACGATAGAACAAGTACAACAACTATCGCGATTGGCTGATAAGATTAGTATTACGTATGATTCGGACATGGCTGGTCAAAAGGCGACAAAGCGTGCTTTGGATTTAATTGCGCAACATAGTCGTTTATCAGCACAAGTTATTCATATACCTGATAATCAAGATCCAGATGAGTATCTACGTGCAAATGATGCTGATGCATTTAAGCAAGTATTGACACATAATATAGAAGATCCGGTTACATTTAATCTGCGTTATCTACAAATTGATCGTAACTTAAATAATCAAACGGAATTTTTTGCTTATATTAGTGATGCACTTGCCGTAATTGCAACCGTTGAAGAGCCAGTCATTAGAGAACGCTTTTTGCGACAAGTCGCAAATGAATTTGATTTAAGTTATGAAGCATTACAAGATCAAATTCGACCGCTATTATTACAACGGCAAGCACGCCAACCATCAAACCAGCAGCGTGACCAGCAACAAAAAGAGGTAACATCTAGTTCACAGGTATATAATAATACCAGTAACGTAACTGTGAAACGCAATGTATCACGAATTGAGAAAGCAGAGCAAATTTTATTTGCATGGATGTTACATGATAATGATGTTTGGTTACAAGTCACAAATTACGTTGGTTTTTCGTTTCAGGATGTCTCTTATGAAACATTATTTATGATTGCTATGGCATATCGTGAAGAGCATCAGCAAGAACCAATCAATGATATGGCTGCATTTATGGACTATGTACAAAAGCCAGAGTTAACACGTATTTTAGCTTCATTGGCAGAAGTAGACCCACAGTTATTTACTGATCGTGAACAAGTATTAGCATATATTAATGTGATTAATAATGAAGCTCCGCTAGAGGAAAAAATTCGACAATTATCTCGTAATATTAAAGAAGCTAATCAACTGCAAGATCAGGCACGTGTCGCACAATTAAGTGTTGCATATTTAGCGGCATTAAAAGAAAAACAAAATAAAAATACAAAACACTAAGGAGTCTATGATGGTTGCAAAGAAAACACAAGATAAAACGACCTTTAATAAGGCCGACTTTGATAAAGCTGTTAAAGGAATTATTAAAGAATTTAAAAAAGATAAGCAAATCAAGGAAACTGATTTGCAAAAGGCCGTTGTAAAGCCAATGAGTTTAAATGCTGATCAGATTGATGATTTGTATGACAAAATTGAATCAGCTGGTATTTCTATTGTTGATGAACAAGGTGAGCCAACTGCACGTGCTTTGGAAAACAAGAAAACAAAATTATCAGAAAAGGAACTTAAACAAGCTGCCGATGCACCAACTGGTATGAAAATCAATGATCCTGTCCGGATGTATTTGAAGGAAATCGGTCGTGTTTCATTGCTAACTGGGCCGGAAGAAGTTTCTCTAGCTGAGAGAATCGAAGCTGGTGATGAAACTGCTAAGCAAGAATTAGCTGAAGCCAATCTACGTTTGGTAGTTTCTATTGCTAAGCGTTATGTTGGTCGTGGTATGCAGTTCCTTGATTTAATTCAAGAAGGAAATATGGGCTTGATGAAAGCTGTTGAAAAATTTGATTACCGTAAAGGATTTAAGTTTTCAACATATGCAACGTGGTGGATTCGTCAAGCAATTACTCGTGCAATTGCTGACCAAGCCCGTACTATTCGAATTCCCGTACACATGGTTGAGACAATCAATAAGTTAATCCGTATTCAACGTAATTTGTTACAGGATTTGGGTCGTGAACCAACACCAGAAGAGATTGGTGCTGAAATGGATGTCCCAACGGATAAAGTTCGTGATATTTTAAAGATTGCACAAGAACCTGTATCTTTGGAAACACCAATTGGTGAAGAGGATGATTCACATTTGGGTGACTTTATTGAAGATAATGAAGCCATATCACCAGCCGATTCGGCTGCGTACCAAATGCTAAAAGAACAATTAGAGTCAGTATTAGATACGCTAACTGACCGTGAAGAAAATGTTTTACGTTTACGTTTCGGACTTGAAGATGGTCGTACCCGAACACTAGAAGAAGTTGGGAAAGTGTTTGGCGTTACACGTGAGCGAATTCGACAAATTGAAGCAAAAGCGTTGCGTAAGTTGCGCCATCCATCACGTTCAAAACAATTACGTGATTTCTTGGATTAAGCAATAAGTAGCGACAATAATAGAGTGGTTTGACTATATTACATAGTTAAAACCACTTTTTTTAAATAAAAGGTCATTATTACTTGTAAAAAAGGAGGTGTATCTATGGATGAACACCAATCAAAATTAGCAAATTTTAGTTTTCCATTGCTGGCATCAAATTTTGCTTCAGTTTTTGGGGATGGCGTATATCGTTTTGGATTGAACTGGTTTTTAGTTGCAAGCTATGGTAATGCGCAAATTTTAGGTTTATTAACTGGATTTGGATTTGTTGTGTATGTTTTAAATGATATTTTTGTTGGTTCAATTCTTGATCGATTTAATCGTAAGATTGTTTTATTGTGTGCAGATACATTAGGTGCGATAGGGGCATTAAGTTTATCCTTTTTTATAGATCCCACCAAACCACAAATCTGGATTTTATTTGTGCTAACATTTATATTAAATATTGATGTGTCATACTCGTACCCTGCAACGCGTGCAATTCTACCTAATGTTATTAACAAACGCTCTTTAGCTAGTTTTAATGCCTGGGCAAGTGCTGCTTTTTCAACAGGACAAGCATTGGGACCACTTGTTGGTGGGTTATTATTACATTTGGAATGGATTAATCTAAAAACATTTTTACAAATATTAGGGTTAATGTTACTTGTAACGGTGTTATTTAATTTAGCAATTAAGTATCGACCTGAACCAAAAGATAAAACGAGCGAATCAGAACCATTTTTGAAAAGCTTGGTAGACGGATTTCGATATGTACAACAATCACCTAAATTATTTGAATCAATGTTATTAACAATTTGGACAAACTTTTTCTTTGAAGGCTTTATTTTAGCAATGCCGTACCTTATTCAGCATAATTATCATGGGTCAGCCACTAGCTATTCAACAGCGCTAACATTGGCAGCTGTTGCAGGTGTCTTAGTTAGTGTGTTGTTGGCTAAGTTTCCTACTTTTAATACCATTAATTCGATGTACCGTGATTTTTACTTACTAGGTGCAGCGTTTATTTTAACAACATTTATTCAACGGCTTTGGGTATTTATTATTTTAGTTATTTTATATGGATTCGCAAGATCTGCCTTTGTTATTAAAATTAATACTGTCCGTCAACAAGCTAGTTCACCAGCATATCTCGGCCGTGTATTTGGTATTTCATTTTTTGCGACTGATTTATTTGCACCGCTTATTACAATTTCGCTAGGGTATGGTGTTTCAATTATGGGGGCTTGGACACTCTTTGTATTAGGTACTTTGTTGTTGGGTGGTATGATGACAATTAAAGTTTTGAGTAAACGTCATGAAAAAAAGTTAGCGGAATAAGGCTTACTAATAAATGAATAATCATTTATTTTTGGAAAATGTATATTTTTATATTCATAATAACCCGCAAATTCGTGAATTTTCGTGGTAAACTAATAGTTAATATGTGATACGGGAGTTTATTTATGACAAAAGTTTTAGTCGTTGATGATGAACCATCATTACAAACCTTACTAACGTATAACTTAAAAAAAGCTGGTTTTGAAGTCATTGCAGCTTTAGATGGCAAACGAGCATTAGAAATTATTCGAGAGGGCGACATTGATGTTGTACTATTAGACGTTATGTTGCCGGAAGTAAGTGGTGTCGATGTAACACGTGAACTACGTGCTGAAAAAAACCAGATTCCAATTATTATGATTACGGCATTAGACGATGAAATAGACAAAGTAGTTGGTTTAGAAATTGGTGCTGACGATTATGTTACAAAACCTTTTAGTCCACGTGAAGTCATTGCACGTGTGCACGCTGTTTTACGCCGCTTTAGTCAAAAGAAAGAACCAGTATTAGAAAACAATGTTAAACAAATTCAATCATTTGGTAATTTAACAATTGATTTTGATAAAATGGTTGTACAGTTTGATGGTGAAATTGTTAAATTAACACCAAAAGAATACGAATTATTAGCTTATATGGCTGAACGAGAAGGTCGTGTTTTAAGTCGTGAAACGATTTTAGATGGTGTTTGGGGATATGAATTTTCGGGACCAGATACTCGGATGGTAGACATGCATTTATCACATTTACGCGATAAAATCGAATTAGACCCAAAGCATCCAGTATATTTAAAAACAGTACGTGGCTTTGGTTATCGTTTTGATCGTTCTCATGATGAATAAACATGAAAGGATTAAAATATGAATATTGATGAATTAATTGAATCAGCAAAACGATTTGTGCTTTTTTGGTTTGTCTACGCTGCTATCATTTGGCTTATTTTATGGTTGACATCGATGACAGGCGATCAGAATGTCACTTTAAAATGGCATGTCTTAATCTTATTATCAATGATTTTGTCTGGTGCAACAACATTGGCACTCGAAATTCAACGACAACGCCGTGATGCACATTTAGCCTTGTTTATTGAAAAATTACAAGATTTAGAGACAACGCATACGCACACAGCACACGTTTTAATGCATCCTGATGACTCATTGGCGCCTCTTGCTACGGCTATTAATAATGTCCAACATCTTAATAGCCAACGTATTAAAATTATGCAAGAACAAAGTAGTACGATGGAAACTTTGATGGAAAACATGCCAATGGGGGTTTTACAGATTACGCCGGAACGCAAGATTATTCAGGCAAATGAGCAATCACGTAAGTTGTTAGGTGTTTCAAGTGACTTAGTAAATACACATTACGATAATGTTATTAAATATCATCGATTAATGGAATTATTTGAACAAGCATTGAAACAAAAGAAAAAAATTCGTGAACTTGTGAAACTTGAAAATAAAATGGTGGATGTTTCTATTGTTTATTATCAAACTAGAAAACGTCATTATGAGTTGTTAGTTCTTTTATATGATATGACAGAAGTTATTCAAATGAAAGATATGCAAACAGCCTTTGTTGCAAATGCTTCACATGAATTGCGAACACCATTAACAGCGATTGCCGGTTTTACAGAAACTCTGTTGAGTGGTGCGCAAAATGATCCTGCTGACAGGCAGGAATTTTTAGAAATTATTCAATCTGAAACAAATCGATTATTAGATTTAACCGATGATATTTTAACGTTGGCTAAGGTTCCTGAGCAATCACATTCATTACAAGAGTTTAATATGTTTGAAATGGTTACTAAGATTTTTAATGCCAAAAAGCATAAGGATAAATTGAATTTGTCACTAAAAAATGACGTTAGTGAAACATTAATGATTAAACAAGATAAACGCGTTTTCGAACAAATTTTGACTAATCTAATTGGTAATGCCATGAAGTATAATCGACAAGATGGTACCGTCAAAGTTTCTGCTATGGTGACGGCCAATGAATTAGCATTTGCAGTTAAAGATACAGGCTTGGGCATTCCAAGTGATGAACAAGATCGCGTTTTTGAGCGTTTTTATCGCATTGATAAGTCACGCACAAAATCAATACCAGGAACTGGTTTGGGATTAGCAATTGTTAATGACTTAGTGGAACAAGCGCAAGGTCAAATTCAATTAGAAAGTCAAGTTGGTGTTGGGTCAACTATTACAGTTACCTTGCCATTGCAATAATTAAATAAGAAAGAGGCTAAGTATGTCTATATCACGTCCAATGGTAATTGGTGTTACGGGAGGCTCTGGGTCCGGTAAAACAACTGTTAGCCAAGATATTATTAAACGTTTAGCAGGGGAATCAGTTGTGATGATTCCACAAGATGCTTATTATCACGATCAAAGTGACAAAAACATGGATGAACGGCGTATGACTAATTACGATCATCCAGATTCGTTGGATAATGAATTGTTAATTTCACAATTAAAACAATTATTAGAACGCAAAACAATTGAGCAACCTGTATATGATTATACAAATCACACACGATCAACTAAAAAAGTAACAATTCAACCTGCTGATGTGATTATTTTAGAAGGTGTTTTGTTGTTTACAGAAGCAAAATTACGTGATTTGTTAGACATTAAAATTTACGTTGATACTGATGATGATTTACGTTTCATTCGTCGGATGCAACGTGATATTGTTGAACGTGGTCGAACTGTAGATTCTGTGGTTAACCAATATTTGGAAACCGTTAAACCAATGTACCACCAGTTTGTGGAACCAACAAAACGGTATGCTGATATTATTTTACCAGAAGGTGGCGCAAATACAGTTGGCATTGGGATGTTGGAAGCACAAATTCGAGATATTTTAAATAAAAACAAGGCATAATTGTTAGAAAGTGTGAATTAAGTGGAAGAGAAAATTTGGAATCGTATTGTTAAATACACTGAGTTACAAGGAACATCTGGCCAAGAACATCAAATTAGACAAGCGTTCAGAGAAGATCTTTCACCGCTAGTAGATGAAGTTGTTCAAAATGGACTGGGTGGTTTGTACGGTATCAAACATAATCAAGACGCACACGCACCACGCATTATGTTTGGTGCTCATATGGATGAAGTGGGCTTTGTGGTTACACAAATTACAAGTCGTGGTATGTTAGTGGTTGCACCAGTTGGTGGATGGAATCCCTATACGGTATCAGCTGAACGGTTTACATTATTCACGCGTAATAACCAGTATCCTGTTGTTTCTTCTTCAGTTTCACCGCATTTGTTGCGTCAAGGAAACGTTAGTGGAGCACCGCAGATTCAAGATATCTTATTTGATGGTGGTTTTTCATCCAAGGATGAAGCAGAGTCATTTAATGTACGACCTGGTGATTTCATTGTGCCAAAGGTTTCAACAACCATGTTGGCAACTGGTAAACGAGTGGCATCTAAAAGTTGGGACAATCGCTTTGGATTAGTTACTATTTTAAATGCTTTAGAAAATTTGCAAAATGAAACATTGCCTAATACGCTAATTATGGGTGCAAATACGCAGGAAGAAGTTGGTTTACGAGGTGTTGGACCTGCTGTAAATCAATTGAAACCAGATATTTTCTTTGCACTTGATTCTTCTGCTGCAGATGATACGATTTCAGCTCAAGGTCAAGGTCAGATGGATCAAGGTGCATTACTACGTGTATTTGATCCAGGTGTTATTATGCCATTGCGTTTGAAGGAATTTGTTTTAGATACTGCTTTTGATGCCCATATTCCATTGCAATACTTTGTCGCTAAGGGAGGCACAGATGCTCATGGGGCGCAGTCCCAAAATAACGGGATTCCTTCAGTTGCGTTAGGTGTTGCTTCACGCTATATTCATACTCATCAAACAGTTTGGTCGATTGCTGATTTTCAAGCAGCCCAAGCATTAGTTGAAACATTAGCCCAAAAATTAGATGCAAGTACCGTAAATGATATTATTTATGGTGATTAAAATAATTAATTAAAAAAGGAGAATTGACAGCATGCTAATTGCTAGCTATAATCCCGCTGGAATGGGTGATAATTTAATTGTCTTAACCCAACAAGGAACAGAATATACTTTTTCACGACAAGGAAACGTTGTCCAATTTACTAACACAAATGACGAGGTTATTGGCTATAATTTTATCAATATTAGCCAATCATTGGATCTAACCCATGCTAATGGGCAAGTTTTTCTTTCTGAAGACCAAGTAACGATTTTAAATAATTTGATTACAGCAGCTGGTTTTACATCAACATTGACTGTTGATGATAAACCTAAATTTGTTGTTGGTTATGTAGAATCTGTAGAACCACATCCTGATTCTGATCACTTACAAGTAACAACAACTGTTGTCGATAATGATGAACGTGTACAAATTGTGTCAGGTTCACCTAATATGAAACAAGGAATTAAGGTCGTTGTTGCTAAAGTTGGTGCAATGATGCCATCAGGTTTAATTATTTGGCCAGGCGCATTACGTGGCGTTAAGTCAAATGGTATGATTAGCTCTGGTCGTGAGTTAAAATTGCCTAATGCACCCCAAGTACCAGGTGCGTTAATTTTACCTGAAGACTTTGCCCCAGTGGGTACACCATTTGATGCAAAATCACCTGCAGCGCAAGCATTATTTGAATAAGGGTGGTGTAGAATGCCTATGCAACGCCCAATTGTTTTTTATGAAAATTTAATGCACACTTATTATAATCAGGTTGCAGAATTGTTGGCTGCCAAAACAACATACATTCTGCTTTCTTCTGATCAAGATAATGAAATTGATAGTCTTGATGTTGTTGATAAAAAGTCGCAAGCACGGCCAATAGCAGCTGAAATTATCCAGCCAAATGTCAAAAAAGTAGTACCTAAAAAGTCTACGAAACGTGAAAAAGCACCTAAAAAAGTTAAACAACCTAAAGCGATAAAAACAGGTTTAGGATTAAGTTTAGATGATATTCTCTCAGAAGAGGATAGTGTTGCTGCACGTGATCATAATCAATACTTTAATGATTAATAATATAAAAAACATTTGTCTATATAATGAAGACAAGTGTTTTTTTTGGTAAGATGGAAATAACAAAATTTGATAAACGCAATTTACGTTAGAATGGATAAGAAAAATGGACAAGACTTCTCATTATTATTTTATTGGTATCAAGGGTTCAGGAATGAGTGCATTAGCACTAATTTTGCATGACCAAGGTTATGAGGTATCAGGGTCAGATATTGATGAATATACATTTACACAAAAGCCATTAGAGGCAGCAGGTATCCCCATATATTCATTTGATGCAACAAATATTAAACCTGGCATGACAGTTATTCGTGGTAATTCATTTGAAGATGATCAAGTTGAAGTGGCGGCAGCATTAGCAATTGCCGACCAATTAACTATTTTGACATATCCAGATATGGTGCAACAATTAGTTAATCAATATACATCAATTGGTGTGGCTGGTGCCCATGGTAAGACATCAACAACTGGTTTGTTGTCCCATGTTTTATCAGGTATCGCACCAACATCATATCTAATTGGAGACGGTACCGGTAAAGGTGTTCCAAATGCACGTTTCTTTATCTTTGAAGCTGATGAATACCGTCGTCATTTCCAAGATTACACGCCTGATTATGCCATCATGACAAATATTGATTTTGATCATCCAGATTACTATACGGGTATTGATGATGTTCGAAGTGCCTTTGAAGATTTTGGTAATCATGTCAAAAAAGGCATTTTTGCATGGGGTGATGACGAACAATTACGTAAAATTAAGGTTTCTGTCCCAGTGTATTATTATGGTACAAATCCAAAAACTGATGATTTTTACGCAGATAATATTAAACGATCAACTAAAGGGTCAAGTTTTGATGCCTACTATCATGATGAATTTCTAGGTAATTTCAAAGTACCTTTGTTTGGTCAACATGGCGTTTTGAATACATTAGCCGTTGTTGCTGTATCGTACTTTGAAGAAATTGAAACATCATTAATTCAAGAAGAGTTATTAACTTTTCAAGGTGTTAAACGTCGTTTTACCGAAAAACATATCGGTCCAGTAACAATTATTGATGATTATGCACATCATCCATCAGAGATTATGGCAACAATTGATGCAGCACGCCAAAAGTATCCTGATCGTAAACTAACAGCTGTTTTCCAACCACATACATTCTCTCGAACAATTGCTTATCAAGATGATTTTGCAAAGGCTTTGAATTTAGCTGATAATGTATTTTTAACGGAAATTTTTGCTTCAGCTCGTGAAAAAGCAGGTCAAATTTGTTCAGCAGACTTAGGTAAGAAAATTGCTAAATTTGCAGGAATTGTGTCACCAGCCGAAGTATCACCATTATTAGCAGATGAAGATGGTGTCTTTATTTTCATGGGAGCTGGTGACTTACAAATGACTGAATTTGCATTTGAAAAGTTATTAGCTAATACACAAACTAGCTTACAATAACGATTTATACGAATACGTATTTCTGTTATACTGGTATTTATATACTTTTGGTAAAATTCACCAAACCGTTGTCATATATCACAACGTAGGAGGTAATGATATGGATAATTTTGAACAACAAGAACCACGATTAGTTAATCCTGATGCTAGTGGACTAAATAACTTTTTTAAAAAAGTTTATTTGTACATGGCATTAGCACTAATGGTTACTGCTGGTACAGCATATATTGGTGCGACCGTCTTTGCGGCACCAATTGTTCGTATCTTTAGTAGTCCAATCTCATCATTAATTATTTTTGGTATTATGATGGGCTTTGTTTGGCTATTTTCAAGCCGTGTGTATAGAAATCCAGCTCAAGCATTTGGTATGTTAATGGGTTTTGCGGTATTAAACGGCTTTACATTTACTGTTATTGGTTTAACTGTTAACTTTGGATTGATTGCTTTGGCCTTTCTAACAACATCATTCTTGTTTGTTGGTATGGCTGCATATGGGTATTTCACGAAAAAGTCATTGGCATCACTATCATCAATTTTGTTTGGGTCATTGATTGCTTTGATTATTGGTGGTATTATCAACCTATTTTTCTTTAATAGTGTTGTATACTTTTTCTTATCAGTCGTTGGTGTTTTAGTTTTTGCAGTTATGACAGCTTATGATATGAATCGTTTAAAGGCATTATATTTAGAAAATGGTGAAAAATCAGCACAAATGACTCAAAGTATAGCTGTATCTGGCGCTTTGAACTTATATATGGATTTCATTAATTTGTTTATCTATATCTTACAGTTGTTTACATCATTTAGTTCACGTGACTAAATACAAGGCTTAATTGAATATTTGAAAAAAGCAACCAAATCTGCAAAGAATTTGGTTGCTTTTTGTGTATATCCTATAGCTCTTCATTTGTTAACGGATTTTGTTCTGAAACGCGCGCATCCGCCTTGTCTAAAGCACAGATTTCATTGACTTCTTCATCAGTCAATGAAAAGTCGAAGATATCCAAGTTTTGTGCTTGACGCTTAGCATTGTGTGATAACGGCAATGGTAAGACACCTAATTGATGTTCCCAACGTAAAATAATTTGGCCACTATTTTTGTGATATTTATCAGCCAAATTTTTAATTAGTGGTAATTCACGAATTGGCTGGCTTAATTCTAAATCATGACCACCGAGCGGACTCCAAGCTTCCGTGATAATGCCATGTTCACGATCATATTGTCGTAATTCAGGCTGACTAAACAATGGATGTAATTCAATTTGATTGATTTCTGGTAATTCACCAGTTTCAGCTTGTAGTTTGTCCAAATGTTCAGGTAAAAAGTTTGATACACCGACAGAGCGTACAAGGCCAAAGCGTTTAGCATCAAGCAGTGCTTGCCATGCTTCAACGTATTCACCACGCATAGGGTTTGGCCAGTGAATTAAGTATAGGTCATAGTAGTCAAGACCAGCTCGATAGAGTGATTCTTGAATGGCTGTAATCGCGTTCTTATATTTGTGATGACGTCCAGGTAGCTTAGAAGATATTAATAATTCTTCACGTGGTAAGCTAGAACGCTTAATTGCTTGACCAACAGTACCTTCGTTTTCATAATTATAGGCTGTGTCTATCAAGCGATAGCCATTATTAATGGCAGCATCAAGTGTTGTCAGACCACTAGCGCCTTTTACGTCACCGGTACCAAAACCGATTGCGGGCAACTCTAGTCCATTTCGTAATGTTATACTAGGTATTTGCATAAAAACCTACCTTTCATGATTAGTACATTTATTTTTACCGCGTTTTTGCTGTGTATAAAACTGATAATCGCAACGTTGAAAACGCTTTCTTTTTTCAATGCTAATAAAAAATTGAGAAGAAGTCAATTTTTACGAGCAAAGTAATAATCATTTTGAGTTAATGTTTTTATAGTTAAATGTTGTTATCAATATTTGAACTCTGCTAAACTGATAGATAGAGAAAACGCGGGGACATCCCCAGAAATGAGATGAACATGGCAAAACCAACTTTACTTTTAATTGATGGTAACTCATTAGCTTTTCGGGCATTTTACGCCTTAATTAATCAAGTCGACCGATTTGTTAATCATGAAGGTCTACATACAAATGCTTTGGTTGGTTTTAATAACCTAATCGATGGTATCGTTGATCCTTTTCAACCAGACTTGGCTTTAGTAGCCTGGGATGCTGGTAAGACAACTTTTAGAACTGGTAAATTTGATAATTATAAAGGTAATCGTGATAAAACGCCACTAGAATTAGTTGAACAATTTGAACCATTACGAGAAATGGTCACACTACATGGAATAAAATCATATGAATTAGCGGATTATGAAGCAGACGATATTATTGGTACCATGGCGAAAAAAGGTGAACAAGCTGGCTATGCCGTCACAATCGTTACGGGTGATCGAGATATGACCCAACTAGTATCAGATGATGTAACCGTCTGGGTGACAAAAAAAGGTATATCTGAAATTGATCATTACACACCTGCATTAGTAGCGGAAACTTATGACGGCCTGCAACCGAAGCATATTGTTGAAATTAAAGGGCTACAAGGGGACACAAGTGATAATTACCCTGGGGTAGCTGGAATAGGGCCTAAAACAGCTCTAAAGTTGATTAAACAATATAATTCAATTCCAGAGATGTATGAACACATCGATGAGATGAAGACTTCAAAACAAAAAGAAAAGCTGATTAATGGTAAAGAAGATGCATTAATGTCTCGTGATTTAGCACGAATTCGAACAGATGCACCGGTAACCATTAGCTTAGAGGATTTGGCATACAAGGGACCAGATTACGAAAATATCATTCCTTTTTACCAACATCTTGATTTTAAAGCACAGCTAGTGAAGTTAGCTAATCAAGGCTACACCATTCCAACAAATAATCATTCTGAGGCGGGCACTTTTAATTTCAGCAATACCACGCTTAATATGACTAAATTAACGAGTGCGAATATGGATCATGTTAGTCAATTGACCGACACTGTTGATTTTTATCTTGAATTAGATGACGCTAATTACCACACTGCTAATCCGGTTGGTTTTGTGATAGGTAATCAAAATAAAGGATACTTTGCAAGTCGCGATATTGAATTATTAGTACAGGATTCACCAATTAAAGCTATTTTAGAAAGCACAAACGTTGCTAAAAATGTTTTTAATGCTAAGGAATTATCTGTTAGTTTACATCGTTTAGGTATTAAATTAACCAATGTACGGTTTGATTTGTTGTTGGTATCGTACTTATTAGATACTAATGACAATAATGATGACTTAGGGGCATTAGCACATGATAATGATTACTATGCTGTTCAAACCGATGAAGAGGTTTATGGTAAGGGAGCTAAGTTTGCTATTCCAGAAGTTGATGCCGATTTATTTGAACATCTAGGACGTAAAGCAATGGCAATTGGCTTATTAGCAGAACCGTTGCTTAAAAAATTAACCGAACATGAACAACTTGACTTGTATCGTAATATTGAATTGCCATTAACGCAAATTTTAGCCCAAATGGAAGCTACGGGTATTACCGTTGATGCACAACAATTATTGCAGATGGATAGCAAGTTAACAGAACGTTTGAGTGAATTAGAACAAACCATTTATCAGCAGGCCGGGCATGAGTTTAATATCCAATCACCTAAACAATTAGGGGTTATTTTATTTGAGGAAATGGGCTATACGCCACTAAAGAAAACTAAGACGGGTTATTCAACAAGTGTTGAAGTCTTAGAAAAAATGGGTGATGTGCCAATAGTAGCTTCAATTCTGGCTTATCGTCAAATTGCTAAAATTAAGTCAACTTACGTGGAAGGCCTCTTACGGGTTATTCATGGATCTGATTCAAAAGTGCACACCCGTTACTTACAGACCTTAACTCAAACAGGTCGTTTATCGTCAGTTGATCCCAACTTGCAAAATATTCCAGTTCGTATTGATGAAGGTCGTCAAATTCGTAAAGCTTTTGTGCCAAGTGAACCTGATTGGCAAATTCTAAGCGCAGATTATTCACAGATTGAATTACGCGTATTAGCGCATATTACGGGGGATGCTAATTTACGAGCAGCCTTTATTAATGGTGAAGATATTCATGCGGCTACGGCTCGCCGTATTTTTGATGTCAGTGCCGATGAACCAGTTGATGGCAATATTCGTCGTCAAGCGAAGGCGGTGAACTTTGGGATTGTTTACGGTATTTCTGACTTTGGCCTATCTAAGAATATAGGGGTTTCGCGCCAACAAGCTAAAGCCATTATTGAAACGTACTTTGAACAATATCCTGATGTTAAAAATTGGTCAGAATCAATTATTGCATCAGCACGTGAAAATGGCTATGTTGAAACGATTGCACATCGTAGACGCTATTTACCTGATATCAACGCAAAACGCTTTAATGCGCGTTCTTTTGCAGAACGCACTGCTATGAATTCTCCTATTCAAGGCTCAGCTGCAGATATTATTAAAATTGCGATGATTAACGTGCAATCAGCAATTGAAAAAGCAGGTCTAAAAGCACGCATGCTATTGCAGGTACATGACGAATTAATATTTGAAGCACCTGCCGATGAAATGGCAGCATTAGAACAATTAGTTTCAAAGACTATGGATAGTGCTGTACAATTAGCAGTACCGTTATTAGTATCAACACATATTGGCGCATCATGGTATGATGCAAAATAATATGAAAGTATGCAACTAGATTTAATATAAAAGGGTCGTCAGTTTAGAAAACTGGCGACCCTTTTGTGATAAAACAATTATATCTGTTTGTGAAATAATTGATTAACAATTTTACTAATTTCTTCACTGAATAAAATTATTGCTAGTCCTACCATAATCGTGAACAACGAAAACGAATCCAGGAAAATACCAATAATTGTAATGAGCATCCCCAAAAACATGATTAATGCAATAAGTTTATTGTTATGATTTAATTTATGTTTCATAAGACGACATCCTCCTTTAAATAGTGATATTTGTGTTTATTTTTAATATGAATGTCCAAACAAGTTTATTATACGGGTAATATCATGCTTAGTACAAATCAAAGCTGAAAAGCGACGTGTCCAACTTAAAATAAATTTTATCTTGAAAGATAACGACAGAAACTTATAATTACGTTACAATTAATATTGAAAACGTTTGCATATTAAAACGTGTCTATTAATTTTAGGGGGAGCTACGATGATAGCAAATTTAGAATGGTTAGATGACCCGACTGTCTTTAGAGTTGGCAAATTACCAGCTCACAGCGATCATACTGTTTATCGCTCAGCAGCAGAAGCAACACAAAAATCATCAAGTCTAATTAAAAGCTTAGATGGTACTTGGCAATTTAATTTTGCTAATACACCAGAACAAAGATTACTTAATTTTGAACAATTAGATTTTAGTACTGAGCAGTTTAATGAGATTCAGGTGCCTGGACACATTGAATTGCAAAATTATGGCCAAATTCAATATATTAATACACTTTATCCATGGGAAGGTAAAACATATCGCCGACCACCATACGCTTTAGGATCAGATAATACATATCCAGGTATTTTCAGTGATGCTGATGATAATACTGTCGGTCAATATGTAAAAACATTTACCTTACCAGAAAATTTCACCAATCAAGATGTGCATATTCAATTTGATGGTGTCGAAGAAGCCATGTATTTATGGTTAAATGGCCAATTCGTTGGTTATTCAGAAGATAGTTTTTCACGGGCTGAATTCGATTTAACACCTTATTTACAAGTTGGTGAAAACAAATTGGCCGTGGAAGTATTTAAATACAGCACAGCAGCCTTTATTGAAGATCAAGATATGTTCCGTTTTTCAGGGATTTTCCGCAGTGTGCGTTTAATAGCTATCCCTGCAGTGAATGTTGTTGATGTGCACATTAAGCCAGTTGTGAGTGCTGATTTGCAACATGGTGACTTCTCCGTTACCTTAACACTTGCTGGTGAACTAGCTGGTGCACATGCCCAAATCGTTGTTAATGATCCAAAAGGAATAGTTGTATTAGATAAGTCAGTGGCGGCTAATACAACAACGACACTAGCACATGAGATTTTTGATGAGATTCAGTTATGGTCACACAAGCAACCTAATTTATATACGTTAACCGTGACGATTTTTGATGCAAAACAACAAGTTGTTGCAGTCGCACCTTATGAATTTGGTTTCCGTCGTTTAGTTAAAAATGACCAAAACCAAGTCACATTGAATAATGTGCCCTTGCATTTGAATGGCGTTAATCGTCATGAATGGAGCCCAACAGGTGGTCGTAATGTGAGTTTGGCTGAGATGGCAGCTGATATTCAAATTTTCAAAGATCATCATATTAATGCCGTTAGAACATCACATTATCCAAATCAGGTACCTTGGTACGGTATGTGTGACGAGGCAGGTATTTATATGATGGCCGAAACCAATTTGGAATCACATGGTTCTTGGCAGAAAATGGGGGCAGTAGAACCTTCTTACAATGTGCCAGGTTCAATTCCAGAGTGGTTAGATGTTGTCATGGATCGTGCAAAATCTAATTTTGAACAATTTAAGAATCATCCATCTATTTTATTCTGGTCATTGGGTAATGAATCATATACCGGTGATAATATTGCTGCAATGGATGCATATTTCAAATCAATGGATGATTCACGATTAACACATTATGAAGGTGTTTTCCAAAATCGTGTTGACGAGGATCGTATTTCAGACGTCGAGAGTCGCATGTACGCTCATCCCAATGAAATTGCCGAGTATCTAGCTAATAACCCTAAGAAACCATACTTAAACTGCGAATATATGCATAGTATGGGTAATTCCGTTGGTGGCTTTGATGAATACGTGCAGTTGTTTGATAAATTTGATACGTATCTAGGTGGTTTCATTTGGGACTATATTGATCAAGCTCTATATGTCACTGATGAAGTAACGGGGCAACAAGTTATTCGCTATGGGGGTGACTTTGACGAACGCCATTCAGACTATGAATTTTCTGGTAATGGGATTGTCTTTGCAACCCGTCAACCTAAACCAGCAATGCAGGAGGTAAGCTACTATTATGGACGCTACGACAACGAATAAACTACAAGTCGTTTATGGTGATGGTTCATTAGGAATTAAAGGTGCTAATTATCATTACTTGTTTAGTTACGAAAAAGGTGGCTTGGAATCTTTGCAGGTTGCTGGTAAGGAGTGGCTGTATCGGGTACCTAAACTAACTTTTTGGCGTGCTACGACTGACAATGATCGTGGTAGTCATTTTTCTACTAAATCGGCCATGTGGTTAGGTGCAGATATGTTTACTGAAGCAACAGATGTGAATGTTAATGTCGACGGTCAAGAACTAGGTCAGCCTATTGCACCAGGCAATAATCGTTTTTCAACTGAGGAGTTTGCCGATACGGTATCATTAACCTATACATTTTTAACAGCAACTGTACCACAAACAACGGTTAAAGTAACTTATACAATCGCTCATGATAGTGTATTAACGATTTGTGTTGCCTATACTGGTCATGAAAATTTGCCAGAATTACCAACATTAGGCTTACGTTTTGTTATGCCAACGTTAGCTGATGGTTATCGTTATGATGGCCTATCAGGTGAAACTTATCCTGACCGTATGGCAGGTGGTCGTCTTGGTACATACGAAGTTAATGGCTTACCATTAACGCCTTATATGGTGCCACAAGAAATGGGCATGCATATGCAAACATCACAGGTATCAATTGCACGATCAACATCTTTGAACAACGCTGATTTTTCAAAAGTAACGCAATATTTGACATTCGCCCAAACAAAAGAGAAATTCGCATTTTCGGCTTTGCCATATTCAGCGCTTGAATTAGAAAACGCCACGCATATGGAAGAATTACCAGCACCAAGAAGAACCGTCGTCACTATTTATGGTGCCGTTCGTGGTGTTGGTGGTATTGACAGTTGGGGGACTGATGTGCAACAACCGTACCATATTGATGCAACGGCTGACCATGTATTTGAATTTGTTATTCAACCAAAATAAATTAAAAATGATTAAAAGCTATGTTGACGGTAAAAAACGACATGGCTTTTTTAAATGCAAAAAAAATTCACCAAGTGTCCTAAAATATCTGTTACAATATGAAACTGTGTTCAAAAAGAAAGAGGTAGAAGAAATTGGCATATTTTAGGTGGCTTTATCGAGAAATAACATCAATTAACACAGCCGGTAGCATTATGCTGGCATTTATTTTTGGTGTACAACTAGCACTTTTCTTAAGTAATCCAATCACATTATTATCAGTCATTACATTGTTTGCAACCTTATTGGGTTCAGCATGTACAGTTTATATGATGATTGGTAAACCTATTAATGGTTTATTGGGGTTAATCAGCGCACTAGGTTATATTTATATTAATTGGCAGGCCGGACATTATGCTTCTGTCTTGGATCAATTTGTTTTTATTCTATTAATTGATTTGCCGTTAATTATGACTTGGAAAACCTGGGGTCATCGTATTGTAGACGGTGTAAAATTCTTACATATTCGTGGTTGGGTCATTACACTTGCTGTGATGCTATTACTATGGGTACCCGTTATTTGGATTTATACACACCTAGGTGATACGAACCCAGTTTGGGATGCAATTGTCTTGATTATTGGTGCAACAGCCTCAATTTATGTATTTATGGGTTATGGTGATTCATATACATTATGGCTATTGTCAGACTTTGTTAATATCTGCTTATGGATTTCAGCACTCTTTGCTGGTTATTCAGCTAGTTCATTACCAATGTTATTAACAATGGCATTCTACTTAGTAACGGCTCTATATGGTCGATTTTGGTCAATCTGGAGTGGGAAGCAGAATAAATAAGGGCATTATTATAAATAGTAAAAGCGTCTAACCCTTGGCTTGGTTAGACGCTTTTTGTAATTAGAAATGGGACTCTATTACATAATTATAATAACACCAGAACATGTAGTTTTCAACACTAAGATGTCAGGTTGTTAAAATTAAATGCGATAAGATCAGATAGATACGCACTCTTTTCGTGATATTTAAAGAAAATAGTAGAAAAACG
Source organism: Weissella sagaensis (assembly GCF_010306265.1). Lineage (NCBI taxonomy): Bacteria > Bacillati > Bacillota > Bacilli > Lactobacillales > Lactobacillaceae > Weissella > Weissella sagaensis. The sequence continues at coordinate 26,803 of NZ_BLKA01000012.1, forward strand.
TTTAATTATAGATTGTTTTAATATTTGGTCACTATGATAACTACTGTAGGTGGATGGAAATCTACCTATATTTTTACTACAAGGTGTACCTATGTTGTCAAGAGGCAATATAGGTACATTTTATTTATGTAATGAATAAATATATTCAAAATTTTAATGAATATGACTAAACTTCATTTCAAAAATGTGTTAAGCTTACATAAATAATAAACGTTCCACCGGGAACTTGTCGTTTAGGCAATCATTAACTTATCATTAGGTCATTGAAGATAAGTTAATGATTGCCTTTTTATTTTTGGAGGTTTGTATGACTTGGTTATACCTTGTTTTGGCTGGTGTTTTTGAAGTTGTTTGGTCTAGCACCATGAAACTCAGTAATGGTTTCACTAATTTATATTGGTCAGGTGCAACAGTTGTGGGCATGATTGCAAGTTTTCTTTTTTTGGCAATGGCATTAAAACACCTACCATTAAGTTTAGCTTATCCAATTTGGACAGGAATTGGGGCAGTCGGTGCCATTATTGTCGGGGTTTTCTTTTTTGGGGATGTTCTGCCACCTATAACTTGGCTTTTCATTGGCTTATTAGTGATTGGTATTATTGGCATTAAAATAACTAGCGGTTATTAAAAATTGGCAAATAGATCGTCTTTGTTAGATAATTTAAAGCCTACCAAGTTATGAAACGAAACATAACCTGGTAGGCTTTTTAAGGTATATTGATTCCTTTCATTGCTAAATTATCAATACATTCTTGATAATATGTGGCATTGTGTTCGGGATAAATAGGCGTTGTAGTAGGTACTATTAATAAAGAAGTATACGGTGCTTCCTTGGTACCACGATAAAATGGATTCAGCCATAATGAATTAGGCGAATAACCACGACGTTGCATTTCCTGCATAACTTTTGAATGATATTGAAATAGTTTATATGGGGAATGTGTAAATACATAGTCAACAGTCCGATGCTTCTTACCCCAGCCACCACCACGTAACGCACAGCATTCTCTATGTTGCCCTAATAGTTGTTGGCGGGGTAATTTTGATAGTAAGTTTTCATGCCATAGGCGCATAGGGATACCCTTTCTAATGATTTTGGGGATGCTTGCTTGATAAAGACGAGTCGTTTTTTCAATGTACTCACTATTATACTAATTAATTTCATTAATTTGATTAAATTAGCGAAGTTTATTTCTAAATTCGAAATAATTATTATGATAAATTGAAATTTGTTGTATCTTTCCCGTATAATGAGAGAAAAGGGAGGTATATTTCATGATTGTTTTACATATTATATTTGGAATTATGATCGTTGTAGGCGCTTTTGCAACGGCAATTTCATTTCAGGGTGACACTGATAAATTGACTAAATGGCAAAAGTTTTCATTAATTCTAACCACATCTGCAATTGGTTTAACTGTTGTGACCGTTATTTCAGTATATGCATCAATTTACATCGGTCTATTACTATTGTTGATGTTAGCAGTATCTGAGTATTTTGCTTTTATCCGTGTCGCACGTGGTAAGTAATTATTAACATTATTTTTATAGACTTGTACTAAACCGGTCAAATATTGACAGGAAGTTCACGTCATTGACTGGTTGAAAAAGTGTTGGATTAAAACCCACTTTTTTGGCCAGTTTTATTTTGGATGACGAATTCTACTGATACAGGCAAACATAATTGAATTTGAATACAAGATACCTGGTTCTCTTGTTAAAAAGTATATGCTATGATGGTGTTAATTTTTTGTTAGGAGAATATTTTATGTATGCAGGATATTTATATTTGATCATTGCTATTATTTCTGAGATCATTGGCTCAAATATGGTCGTTAGTACCGAGGGATTCACCAAATTGAAGCCAACTCTGATCTGCTCCTATCCTAGTATTTGGTACATAAATTTCTGAACAGTTGTGCCATAATTAATAAAACAAGATAGGAACATTCCAATGAAACGATATCAAGATGATTTTAAAGCCAGCATTGTGAAGATGCATCGTGAAGAGAAAAGATCTATTCGCTCGCTTTCCGAGGAATACGGTGTTTCTCCAGCCGCAATTCATAACTGGGTTAAAGGCGCTAAATCAGTT
>NZ_BLKA01000013.1:0-27111 GCF_010306265.1 Weissella sagaensis
ACTCAATTTTGTTGTTTTAATTGTTTAACAGAAGTTAAACGAATTTATTAGCGAATTGACTTCGCAAATGTTTTTTGTTTCAAGCTTAATGCTTGAAGACCCTACACATTTGTTCTATCGAAACGATATTCAGTTTTCAATGATCAACGTCGTTGTCTCGCTGACAACTTAATCTATATTACAGAACTCATACGAATTTGTCAACATCTTTTTCAAAATAAATATTAAACAATTAATTTTAAACTATATAAGATTTATGCCAACTCGATGAATTATACACACATCATCAATCAAAGTCAATAAATTTATAAAACAATAAACGTACGACAAAAACAAAAAAACCGTGCTTTATTAATATAGCGCTACAATTGTCCTACGTCAATGCTTTTTTACTTAGTTTTTTCTCTAAAAAAAGTCATCAACATTAGCTTAAACGCTAACATTGATGACTGACAAAATTTATTAATCAATATGCTTTGATAAAATAGCTTCCAGTTGGTGTGCTGGCGTAAACCCAGTTAGACGTTCAACTACTTCACCATCTTTTTTAACAAGCAATGTTGGAATTGCCATAATACCAAATTCTTGAGCTGTTGCGGGATTTTCATCAACATCCATCTTGGTAAATTTAACACTTGACATTTTTTCAGCTACTGTTTCAACAACAGGCGATTGCATACGACAAGGACCACACCAAGTTGCCCAAAAATCAGTTAACGTTACGCCTGTATCAGTTTCTGATACAAAATTATTATCATTGATATCTACTACAGCCATTTATAACATCCCCACTTTCCTAATTTATTGTTAGTATAAACCCTTACTAGATATTTGTCGACATATGCACATTTACTTTAATTGTACATATGTTGCACCCTGATCTGGGCCAGTAAATTTAAACGATTGTACCTGACTATTAGAACGTAGATACTCTTGTACACCTTTCCTAATGGCGCCAGTTCCCTTACCATGAATAATTTCCACAGAAGACAGGTTGTTTAGTAATGCTTTATCGATAAACCGGTCTACCTCTGCCATGGCTGGTTCGTAACGCACACCTCTCAGATCAAGTGTTGCTGATGCCTCTGCACGACTTATTGCTTTATTTGTATTAATATGACTTTTTTTACTACGCTTATTTGTTTGTTTCGTTTCTTTCACTGGTGCACTTTGTTGTTTTTCAACCTCATCATCAGCCAAAATCATTTTCAAAATACCCAACTGTACTTCAAACTTCCCATCCTTTAGAACACGCACAATTGTTCCTTGTTGACCATACTCTCGTACTAGGACTGTATCCCCAACAGATAGCGGTTCTTGTTTTGCACGCTTAGCTTTACGTAAAATACGATTATTAGCTGTTGACGGCTCTTCATGCATCGCATTTAAAGCACCTTTTGCATCCATAATTTTATTTTCTTTAATTGTCGCACCATTGCGCATCATCTTGTGTAGATCAGCAACAATTTTATCAGTTTTCTTACGCGCAACAGCTACTATATGATTAGCTTCTTTTTTAGCATCTTCAATAGATTTTGCACGCTGATCATCAATCACAGCTAACTTTGTCTCATATTCATTTTTTAATTGACAATTTTCAATAACCTTTTGGGTCAATTCTACCTGCTGTGTTAATACCGCATTACGACGTGACACCAAGTCAGCAATCATATCATTTAATTCTTGCGAATCATCACTTGTTAGGGATGTTGCACTATCAATAATAGATGTTGGTAGTCCTAATCTTTTAGCTATTTCCAAAGCATTTGATTGCCCAGGGACACCAATCATAAATTTATACGTTGGCCGTAATGTATCAATATCAAATTCCATTGAGGCATTAATTGTGTCAGAGCGGTTATATCCATAAACCTTCAATTCTGGATAGTGCGTAGTAGCAACAGAATAAGCGCCTGTTTCACCAACTGCATCTAAAATAGCCATTGCTAGTGCTGCTCCTTCTTGCGGATCAGTTCCTGCTCCCAATTCATCAAACAAAACCAATGAATCTTTGTCCATTCCTGACAAAATGTCGATAATATTTACCATATGTGAAGAGAAAGTAGATAATGATTGTTCAATTGACTGTTCATCACCAATATCAGCAAATATTTCTTTAAACAAACCAACCGTTGAATATTCGGCTACCGGAATGAAAAGTCCTGACTGTGCCATTAACTGCAATAATCCTAACGTCTTTAGAGTAATCGTTTTCCCACCGGTGTTAGGTCCGGTTACAATAATGGCAGAATAGTCTTCACCAATAACAATATCATTAGGCACAACCTTTTGCGCATCTAGCAATGGGTGACGTGCTTTTAAGAGACGCACATGATTTTCACTACTAAACTCAGGCTCAATTGCTCTAATCTCAACAGCATATCGTGATTTAGCATTCACAAAATCTAAATGCCCCAATATTACTGCATTATTTTGAATATTGTCAGCTTCAGGCTCCAGCATCGTTGATAGTTCAATTAAGACACGTTCTTCTTCTTGACGCTCATTTAGATAATGTTCACGTAGTCTATTATTCATATCAACCACATCAGCCGGCTCTATATATAACGTTTGGCCTGTCTGTGACTGATCATGTACAACACCGCCAAATTTTTGACGATACGTCGCTTTAACTGGTACAACATACCGATCATTACGAATTGTCACAATCGGCTCTGATAAATATTGTGCTGATTTTCCTCGAGTATAGTCTTGCATTTTTTGGCGAATTGCATTTTCAGTTCCCGTGATTGCTTGCCGAACACGATGCAATTCTGGTGAAGCTTCATCCGTTAATCTACCATCGCCATCAATCGCAACATTAACACGTCTTGTCAATTCTGGTAATAAGACCAATTGATTATAATATCCTGCTAAGGCTGGTAATTCTTCACCACGGTCAGCCACTAAATTTTCAAAAAAAGCCCGAATTTGGCCTGTTGTAAATAATATACGACCAACTTGCGCTAATTCAGTCCCACTCAACGCAGCATTAATCCGTAAACGTTGCATATGTGGCTTTACGTCCGCTAACTTGGGAATACTAATGCCACCTTGCCAACGTAGCACCTTCGCTGCATCTGCTGTCTCTGCGAGCCACTGTTGCATGGTTGTTGCATCAGTAGTCGGCATTAATGCAGCCAATTCATATTCACCGGCTACAGTCGATAAAAAAGGCTTAATTTGAGCCTTCACTCGTCCATATTCTAGTGTTTTTAAAATTTTCTCATTCATTATTTTCAAACTACCTACTTTCATTTTTCCTTGACTTATTTACATTAACCACCAATCATAAACAGCCTCTGAAAGGTAAGGTGTATTATTTAATATCGCTTGTGCAAGTGTTGAATTTGCCATGTTCTCGGTATACCAGGTAATGTTTAATGTTTGTGTGATTTGTAAAACAAAAAATATTTCAATATAAACAACTAACCCAAACACCACCAGACCACCTATATGATTAATTGTACTTAATATAGGGACTTTGTTAATAAAGCGCAAACTACGTTCAATAGCCTTAACAATTGACATACCAATAATAACAATAAATGCAAATGCAATACTGGATGCCAAAAATTCTCCTGGTTGATGAACTGCATTTGTCGGTACTTGCGTTGCTGTCCATTGCGCAGACAAGCCATTAACAAAAATATTGTATAACCACGCACCTAATCGATGAGCTAACAAAATTGCAAAAACATATACGATTGCTCGACCAACTAGCATTGTTAAACTACGGACTAATCCTAACCGATAACCGTGAATCATGGATAAAATCAATAAGCCAATAATAATCCAAGAAACAACTGTCATTATTTATTTTTATCCTTTTCAACTTGCATATTTAATTGATCTGAAATTGCATTAATCGCCAACAATGTTAGCAATTGATTTTCATCTAACTTTGGTGCTGCTAGTTGCATTTGCTCTAATTGTGAATTAACCAAATCAAAAACCGCTTTCATATGAGCTTGTGATTCACTTGCTGTTACGGTTAGTTCTTTTCCTAAAATAGTTCCTTTAAAACGTGTTTTCTCAGCCATATTGCTAGCCTCCATTATTTTATCGTTAGTATCTAGTATATCAAAAAAATAATGAGTATTCAGCTTATCCAGTACTGTCTTATTAAATCACAAACAAAAACAGGCAACTAGTTTCCTAGCGCCTGCTTTTATATTATTCAAAATCAGCTGGATCAAAATCACTACCATCTAGCATCCGTGCTTCCAACCAATCCCAAACATTGTCTTTCCCATGTTTAGTTTCAGCAGAAAAAATCTCAAAATCAGACAATTCAGCATTAAATTGTAATTCACGTTTAATGTCAGCTTCAACTTTATTCCACTTACCACGCGAAATTTTATCAGCCTTTGTCGCAACCACCAATACTGGTAATCCGATATCATCAGAAGTTAACCAATTGTACATTTCGATATCTTCTTTTGAAGGTAAATGACGTGCATCGACTAATTGTACAATTCCCTTTAATGGCTGGCGCTTACGTAAATATTCACCAATCATAATAGCAAAAGACTCACGTGCTTTTTTAGAAACTTTCGCATATCCATAACCCGGAACGTCAACAAAGAACACTTTGTTCTCCACTTTATAAAAATTCAAAGTTTGTGTTTTACCAGGTTGTGAAGATGTTCTAGCAAAAGATTTACGATTAATTAACACATTTGTTAATGATGATTTTCCGACATTCGAACGGCCTACAAAAGCAACTTCTGGTAACCCATCCGTTGGATACTGTGCTTCCCGAACGGCTGACATCACCATTTCAACTTGATGAACTTCCATCGTTTCCCTCGCCTATTCCGTTACTAATTCTGGTGCATCGTGATGAAGTACAACGCCTTCTGTAATAACTACGCCTGTAATATCATCTCGCGAAGGTACTTCAAACATAATGTCACGCATAACTTCTTCAATGATTGAACGAAGACCACGCGCCCCTGTTTCACGTTCAATCGCTAAATGAGCCATCGCTTTTAAAGCTTCTTCACTAAATTGTAAATCAACTGATTCCAAAGCCAATAATGCTTGATATTGCTTTACCAAAGCATTCTTAGGTTCAGTCAAAATACGGACCAAATCATCTTCTGTTAACTCTTCTAATGCAGTCAAAATCGGTAAACGACCAATAAATTCTGGAATCAAACCAAAGTTCATCAAGTCTTCAGGTAATACTTGTTGCATGATTGATTTATCAGAATTTTGTAATTTTTGTGTTTTTGCGTCCGTACCAAAACCAATTACCTTAGCACCTAAACGCTCTTTAACCATTTGTTCAATGCCAGCAAAGGCACCACCAACAATAAACAGAATATTTGTGGTATCAATTTGAATAAATTCTTGGTTAGGATGCTTACGACCACCTTGAGGCGGAACATTTGCAAGTGTTCCTTCAAGCATCTTCAACAAAGCTTGTTGCACCCCTTCTCCAGATACATCACGTGTAATTGATACATTTTCAGCTTTCTTTGCAATTTTATCAATTTCATCAATGTAAATGATACCAGTTTCAGCACGTTCAACATCGTAATCTGCTGCTTGTAGCAACTTCAAAAGAATGTTTTCAACATCTTCTCCAACATATCCCGCTTCAGTCAACGTGGTTGCATCAGCAATTGCAAATGGTACGTTCAGTAACTTTGCCATTGATTGTGCAATATACGTTTTCCCTGAACCTGTTGGTCCAATCACAGCAATGTTAGATTTTTGAAGATCAACCCCTTCAATACCTGTTTCACCCGTTAATTTCGCATTTACTCGTTTATAATGGTTATACACAGCTACTGCCAATGTATGTTTAGCATCAGTTTGACCAATCACATATTCGTTCAAATTATCAACAATTTCACGAGGTGTTTTCAGCGTCAACGTACGAGCCATTGCATCTTGTTGCATATCTTCATTGATAATATCTTGCGCAAGCGCAACACATTCATTACAGATATACACACCAGGTCCTGCAATTAATTTTTTTACTTCAGTGGAAGGCTTACCACAAAATGAACAGTACGCAATACCATTCGAGCCGTCAGTTGTATTAAACACTGTCCAACCTCCTATATTTTTCATTTAGTTAGATACAATAAACATTGTATCAAAAATTTATCACAGGCAAAAGACAAAATGAGACTAAGACAACTTTCTGTCTTAGTCTCATTTTTTAAAGTACTCTAGATAACCTGAGCACTCTCAATATTAATTGTGTAAAAAATGTCATACAAAAGACGAATTATATTTTACATTTTTTAATAACACACGTTTGTTTAAATATTTTTAGGCTTCAACTGCTGAATCAACAATCAAATCAACAACTGACTTGATAGCAATATCATGTGACAACATGTCATCTGACAAAGCATTACGAACAGCATCTTCGGCCATGTTGTATGATTCAGCCAATGACTTAACTTCAGCAGCAATTTCTTCATCAGAAGCCTTGATGTCTTCTGCCTTAACGATTGCTTCCAATACCAAGTTAGTCTTTACACGACGCTCAGCACCTTCTTCATATTGCTTGTGAAGATCATCTTCAGTTGTTCCAGTAATTTGGAAGTATAGTTCAGGTGAAATACCTTGTTGTTGCATTGAAGCAAACATTTGGTTCATTTGACGGTGAACATCTTCATCAATCATTGATGCAGGAATTTCATCACCAACAACTTTAGCATTATCAACAACTGCAGCTACAGCAGCATCTTCTTTAGCTTCTTTAGCTGAAGCAGCTTTTTGATCAGCCAAACGAGTCTTAACTTTTTCAGTTAATTCAGCCAATGTTTCAACTTCTTCATCAACGTCTTTTGCAAATTCATCGTCAAGTGCAGGAACTTCCTTAGACTTAACTTCGTGAACAGCTACTTCAAACAAAGCTTCTTTACCAGCTAAATCAGTTGCTTGGTAATCTTCAGGGAAAGTAACTTTAACATCAACTTTATCTTCTGCCTTTGCACCAACTAATTGTTCTTCAAAACCAGGGATAAATGAATTTGAACCTAATTCTAATGAGTAGTTGTCAGCTTGTCCACCATCAAAATGAACACCGTCAACAGAACCATCAAAATCAATGACAACAGTATCACCATTCTTGGCAGCTTCGTCAACTAATACAAGTTCAGATTGACCTTGTTGCATACGAGCAAGTTCTTCATCAACATCAGCATCAGAAACTGATGTGTCAGTTGCTGGAACTTCAACACCCTTGTATTGACCAAGTTCGATTTCTGGAGCCAATTCAACTTCAGCAGTCAAAACCCAAGTTTCACCCTTGTTCATTGATTCTGCATCAATCTTTGGTTGACCAACCGTCACTACGCCTGCCTCTGCAACAGCATCACCATAAACATCTGGCAAAATTTTGTTCAAAGCATCTTGGTACAATGATTCTTCACCGTACATTTGGAAGAATACCTGCTTAGGCATCTTACCCTTACGGAATCCGGGAACACTGATTTGGTTTTTAACTTCATTAAAAGCTGCATCAATTCCTTTTTCGTATACGTCAACAGGAACTTCAAATTTAATTGTTCCCTTGTTGCCTTCACCCTTAGTGAAAACTGCATTTGCCATGTTTATTCCTCCAATAGTCGTTAGTTATTCACTACTAACAACAAAAATATTATCTTTACATACCTAAACAGTATATCGGAAACATATTATTTTGACAATAAAATATTCCGTTTACCATAAAGAACTTCATATTAAATTATATAGGATTTAAGTGTAAAATTCAAAAAAAAGAGTTATTACATCAAAGATGAAATAACTCTTTTTTTGCAATTAAGCACTAACTAAATTACAAGCTGTAAATTAGTCTTTGATTTCAGAAACTGTTCCGGCACCGACAGTACGGCCACCTTCACGAACAGTAAACTTCAATCCCTTTTCAATGGCAACTGGTGCGATCAATTCGATATCGAATGTCACGTTGTCACCAGGCATAACCATTTCAACACCTTCAGGCAATTGAACTACACCAGTAACATCAGTTGTGTGGAAGTAGAATTGTGGACGGTAGTTAGTAAAGAATGGTGTGTGACGTCCACCTTCTTCTTTGGTCAAAACATAAACTTCGGCCAAGAACTTAGTGTGAGTTTGGATTGAACCAGGCTTAGCCAAAACTTGACCACGCTCGATTTCCTTACGGTCAACACCACGCAACAATGCACCAATGTTATCACCGGCTTCACCTTGTTGCATAGTCTTACGGAACATTTCGATACCAGTAACAACTGTCTTACGAACTTCTTCCTTCAAACCAACAATTTCAACTTCGTCGTTCAACTTAACAGTTCCACGGTCAACACGACCAGATGCAACAGTTCCACGACCAGTAATAGTAAATACGTCTTCGACAGGCATCAAGAATGGCTTGTCAGTGTCACGAACTGGTGTAGGAATGTATGAGTCAACAGTATCCATCAACTCTTCAATAACCTTAACTTGTTCTGCGTCACCTTCCAAGGCCTTCAATGCTGAACCACGAAGTACTGGAATATCATCCCCAGGGAAATCATATTCTGACAATAGTTCACGAACTTCCATCTCAACAAGATCAGTCAATTCGTCATCGTCAACAAGGTCAGTCTTGTTCAAGAATACAACAAGGTAGTCAACACCAACTTGGCGAGCCAACAAGATGTGCTCACGAGTTTGTGGCATAGGACCATCAGTTGCAGCAACAACCAAGATAGCACCGTCCATTTGGGCAGCACCAGTAATCATGTTCTTAACGTAGTCCGCGTGACCTGGGGCATCGATGTGAGCGTAGTGACGTGCTTCCGTCTCGTACTCGATGTGAGCAGTGTTAATCGTGATTCCACGTTCACGCTCTTCAGGAGCAGCATCGATTGAAGCAAAGTCTTCTTGCTTAGCCAATCCCTTATCTGATAGTACCTTTGAGATAGCGGCAGTCAACGTAGTCTTACCGTGGTCAACGTGTCCAATAGTTCCAATATTAACGTGCGGCTTAGTGCGCTCGTAATTTTCCTTAGCCAAAAGCTTGTCCTCCTATTATTCGCATGTTGATTAAAATCAACCTTATCGCTTAATATAAGTATACTACACATACTACATAACTTAAACAATAAGATACGAAAATCTTTTTACTTCTCTTTAATGAGACTGAAATTATTATATATAATTTCCTTATTTTTGTAAATAATTTTTTCCTTATTTTCGGTACTTATTAGTAATTTCTTTTAATTTAAAATATTTATCAAGTTTTTTTGTAATTTTTGGCGCCAAAAAGCCTGATTTTCTGATTCTAATGGTAAAGGTAATGAAAATGTTTCTGCTATCAATCCTTTAACCCAGCTAGTTGCATCTTCAATCACTAACGCTAAATCCGGATAAGCTAACATCAATAATAGTTGTATTTGTTCGCTTAATCCATGGATCATGTCGGGTCCAAGTTCTTTTTCATAGCCTTTCAATACTGAAATCACTTCTTGATATATTTTGTCAGAAAAAATATCTTGCAGTTCTGCTGGCACAACAGTTACTACTTCTGCTGTTAAATTTATAAATTGTACTGATTCTGTTATGTTAAGTCGTCGTAATTGATCTAAAACCGAAACCCGCGACATTTGAGTTAAAAACGGATCTTGTAAAATAAATTTAGCTCCGACTACATATTCATCGCGTGGTAATTTATTGGCAGCCAATAATCTTTTTTGTTGATCAGCTAGATTGCCATCACTTAAATGATAAAAATGACGCGCAACTGTCTTAATTGTTTGTGCTTGTGCTGAGCGATAATCATTTTCCGCCTTTTCAATCATTGCCAAAAAATAATTTTGCCATTCTTTAGGCAATCCTACTAAGATTTCCCATGCATTTAAAAAATAATGATTATGCAAAATTAGCTCTAAATACATTTGAGCATCTTGTTGATTTTTCAAGTAACTATCTAAGCACTCATCAGCATACATCTGTGCTTCTTGATATTGATTTTGCGCAATTAAAACCGTTACTAATAAATGATTTACCACAATCGTTTGTTCTATTTGATACGCCAGTATAAGGCTATCTAATGCTTGGTCAAGCATATTATTATTAATTGCTTCTTTAGCTCTAGTAACTAGAGCATCATAGGACAAATCCTGATTAGATTCTGCAGTCATTCTTAACATCCTTCCTTTTATTTTTAAATAAAGAAATTCTCATTTATTTAACCATGTTAAACAAACAAGAATCTCTCGTTTACATCAAAATGATGTTTTATTTACTTTTTATTGCTAGCTTCATTTTGCTTCACTTGATTATTTTGACCATTATTTTTGTTCTTTTTTGGACGGCGATTTTTATTCGGCTTTTGTTTTACAACGTTAGTAGCTACCTTATTAACTTGGCCTGGCTTCTTGTTAGCCTTTTTTTTATTATTAACCGTTTTTTTAGTAGTCTTATCTTTTGTTCCGTTATTAGCCTTATTCTGATTACTTTGTTGAGCTGAGGTACGACGGCGGCGGCGACCATTTTGGTTTGCTTCCATAATAACAGGCAAAATAACAGGCTTACGTCGTGTTTTTTCAAACAAAAATTTACCTAAAGCGTCACGAACTGCGTTTTTTAAGTTACCCCAGTCAAAATCTTTAGCATTCTTAACGCCATCTGTAACTGTCTGTTCAACTAATTCAGCTGCTTCATGCATTAAATCGCGTGATGTTTTAACATAGACAAAACCACGTGAATCGATTTTTGCGGGTGCAATTACTTTCTTTTTCTTACGATCAATCGTTATAACCGCAATAAACACCCCATCTTCTGACAAAATGCGACGATCATTAAGAACAATTGATCCAATATCGCCCACACCTGATCCATCAATCATTGTTGATGTCACCTGAATAGAGCCACCCAAATAAAACTTTTCTCCATCCCAACGTAGTTTATCACCCTTAGCAAGTAAGAAAACATGGTCCTCATCATAACCAACTTGTTCAGCAGCTCTATAGGCTTCATTCAAAACACGATATTCACCTTGGACAGGAATAATATTTTGTGGTTTTAACAAATTCATCAATAATTGAAAATCTTCTTTAGAAGCATGACCTGAAGATTTTTTATCCGTTGAAATTTGCTTAACAGTAGCTCCTGCACGGAATAACATATCACGTGTTCTAGCTACATACCCTTCCATTGCCGTTGAAGGCGTTGTCGTAATAAACACTAAATCATTTGGTTGAATTTTAATGTTACGATCATCACCATGCGCAATGCGTTGTAGGTGACGAATTGGTTCACCCATTTTACCAGTTTCTAAAATAACGGTCTCGTCCGCTGCTAACTTACCAAGATTTTTTAATGAAACAAACATCTCATTTTCAGGGATTGGCAAAACCAACTTTTTTAAACGTAATGCCGTTCTAACAACACGTTCTAAATCATTGCCAGAAATAACAACCTTACGCCCCACTTCATAAGCTGCATCAATTACTTGTTGAATTCGTTGTATGTTTGATGCAACTGCAGCAACGATAATACGTCCTTGTTTATGTAAGTAAAAGTTTTCTAAGATGTAATCACCTAAGTCAGATTCATGATCAGGCATACCAAAATTAGCTGTACCAGCAGCATCAGCCAACAGTGCTAACACACCTTTTTGACCAATTTCAGCTAGGCGTAATAAATCTGTTCGATAATATGGTAATGCTGTCGTATCAAACTTAAAGTCACCCGTATAAACAACTTGTCCGGCTGCTGTTTCGATAACAATTCCTAATGACTCTGGAATTGTGTGTGTTGTTTCAAAAAACGAGACTGTCGCATCATCAAAACTAACTTCTGAATTTCCTTTTACCACATGATAATCATCGTAATCTTTTAAACGTGGTTCATTATGAATCGCTAATTTTGCTAACTCAATCGTTAATTCAGAACCAAATATTGGTACACGTAAGTCTGAAAGCAAATAAGGCAAAGCCCCAATTGCATCTGCGTGCCCATGTGTTAAAAAGACTCCGGCCACGTTATCAGCATGCTCAATTAAATAAGCATAGTCAGGGATGACAACATCTACTCCCAATAAGTCACTTTCAGGATACTTTAATCCTGCATCTAAAATAAATATCTCATCATTAACCGTAACGGCGTACATGTTCATTCCATTCTCACGAACACCACCAAACGGCATAATATCTAATGTAATTGCCATAATTTTCCTATTCTCGTTGTATTTCACGGGTTTAATTACTATACCCAACGTTTAAATGTTTAATACAATACTACCACATAAGCGCATAGTAGAAAATAGGGAAGTCATCTCATAATCGTCAATAATCTGTACATTCATTTGAATACTTTAATACTATACAAAAAAGCTAGTAGTGTAACACTACTAGCTTTTTTCATTGTTTAATTTGTAATTTGAATTACTTGTTCAACAATGAAGCCAAACGTGACTTGTCACGTGAAGCTTTATTCTTAGCAATCAAGCCCTTTGATGCAGCACGATCGATAGCTGATGAAGCTGCGGCAAATAACTCTTGCAAGTTATCTTCGCCAGCTTCGGCAGCATTGCGGAACTTCTTAACTTCAGTACGGTATGAACTAAGTTGTGAGATGTTACGCTCGCGTTGCACCTTGTTTAAGCGGGCACGTTGGATTGATGACTCAATAATTGGCATCGCTTTTCCCTCCGATGATAAATATGTCAAATAAAAACGTGATTAATATAACTAATATTAACGACGCAAACCAAGCTTTTGGATCAACTCACGGTAGCGTTGTACATCATTGTTACGTAGGTAACGTAGCAAGTTACGACGGTGACCAATTTTCTTCATCAAACCACGTTGTGAGTGAAAGTCATGCTTGTGCTCTGACATGTGACCGTTCAATTCGTTGATGTCAGCAGTCAAAACTGCAACTTGAACTTCAACTGAACCTGTATCACCTTCGTGACGAGCGAACTCATTGATGATTTCATTTTTGCGTTCTGCAGAAATAGCCATTGTTGGATATCCACCTTTCATAAATATAATAGTCGCCTTAAACCATGTATGACGACGGTGAACCGTCAAACATCGTAAAAGGTCACGTGCTTAAAGCACTTCTAAAATACTAGCAAATTTTTATAGGTAATGCAAGTTTTTTTACTTAACCATTTCATGTTGGTATTTTAAAACAAATAATTCAAATAATAATTCAGGGTTACGACTTGTCGACTTTAACTGTTCTTCCATCGCAACTAGCCCTAAATATGCCTGCGCTAAGCGCACATAATTAAACTGACGAACAATTTGTCTAGCTAATTTCACACGGTATGGGTGAACCTTTAAGCTTGATGCTGTACCTTTTTCACTTTTATCACTTGTTTTGACTTGCAATAACAGTCTGAATTGTCCAATTAATGCCCCATGCAAACGTAGCGGTTCTTCACCATTAAGCAATAATTCGTGATATAAATTCACTGCCTGTGTTAATTTCCCTTTAAGCAAACAATCAATTAGATCAAATATATTTTCTGTTAATGTGTGTGTCACTAACGCGTTCACATCAGCCGTCTCAATTTTTTTGGTTGCCACTGTATACAACATTAATTTATCAATTTCAGCCATCATTTGTGTTAAAGATGAGTTTGTTAGCCGCATTAATGTTTGTTGTGCTTCATGAGAAATTTGGTACCCAGCATTTTTTAATTTCTGCGTTATAAACTTCGTTATTTCTTGTTCCCCCATATTAACGAAAGATAAATAACGAGCTCGTTCTTTGATTAGTTTCGTAAGTTTTTTTCGATTATCCAATTTTTCATATGGTGCAAAAATAATAAGTATGGTTTGTGGTTCAGGTTGCTGTATATAGTCAATTAAATCTTGTGTATGGTGTTCTAAATTATTTTTTGTCCGCTCGCCTGTTAAAAAATATGGTTTATCGATCATAACAACACGCCGATCGCCAAAAAAAGGTACTGATTTAGCATCATCAATCGCGACACTCAATGGTGTTTCAGTTAGATCAAACTGTGCTAAATTAAGCGTACGGTCTTCTGGTTGAATAACTTGCAAAAATTGTTGCCTAACCAAATCTAATAAGTATTGGTCTTGCCCTTGTACAAAATAAATGGGCTGTAGTTGCCCTGTTTGTACATCATTACTAATATCTGCTAATGTGACGTTCACAACAACATCCCCTTTCATTTTTATTCTTAATTATAAGATAACATGTCTACCCTATTATGCCCATTATTAATTCAACTATAAAAATGACTTAATCCTGTACTTACGTAATAGCCCCCACTCAATTTTTATCATCCCTTTTTCAGCAGTATTATAAACTTTGACGTGATATTTTTTGGCAGTCCTTAATGTCTCTATATTTGGATGATGATAACGATTATTAATGCCTGCCGATACAATACCCACAGTTGGCCGTAATTGATTTACAAATTTATCATCCGTACTTGTTTTTGACCCATGATGACCAAATTTTAAAATATCAATTTTTGGTAATTTAAACTGCTTAATTATTTTTTGTTCACCACTTTTTGACAAATCACCTGTCATCATTAGACTAAAGTGTCCATAGTCAACATACAAACTGATTGAGTCATCATTTTCTCCTTTTCCTTCAGTCATGGGATGACAAATCAACATATTATTCGATAGTTTTTCACCTACTACAACTGGCTTAATAGTCAAACTTTTTTTTAAACGTGGATGAAGCATCTTTTTGAAAGCTGTTTGCTTTTCCATTCCTGCAGGTACATAAATATTGTTAACTCGAATAATCTCCAAAAATGTTGCTAAATTACCGATATGATCAAAATCTTTATGTGTTAATACCAATCGGTGCACGCGATTAATGGCATGTCCTTTTAGAAAATGCGCCAACTCTTCAGCTTGATAATTTGTAACCGCATCATGGACTGTTGACTGCTTATCTTGCGCCATTTGAAATTGACCACCAACATCAACAATTGTAACATCGTTATTTTTAGGTCGTAAAATTGTTGCATCTCCTTGACCTACATCAAAAAAAGTTACAAAACCACCTGGCAATCCTTGTGGAATCCACCACACTATTAAATATGAAAGACATATGACAATTGTTAACAAGCGCTTATTATAAATCACCCACCCTAGAGTTAATAGCGTTATAATGACACACATTATCAATGGAGGCCTGCCAAATAATAATTCTCCCGGAATTTTTTCACCACATTTAATGCAATATTGCATACCATTAATTAACATTTCACAGATATCACGAATAAAAATACACTGCATAAAACTAGCAACAATCCCAATTAAAATAGTAGGTATAACTAACCAGGTAAATAGCGGGACAATACAAAGATTGGCTACTAAACTAATCGGATGCCAACTAAAAGTATGCCAAAGTAACGTTGGTAAAATAAAAAAGGATAACCATATACTTTGATACCAACCGGGACGATTAGACAACCATAGTAATCCAAATGTTAGTAAATAAGATAGCTGTCCGCCTAAATTATGCAAAACTCCTGGTTCAATTAGTAAACCGCCAATCAGAGACAATCCCCATGCATCTTTGACATCAATTATTAACCAACGTAAATCTCGCCAAGCTTGAAAAATTCCTAATAAAATTGGTCGAACCAATGATTGAACGCCGCCAGCAAACAACCACAAAGTAACCAACAACATTTGAACGATAATTAATGAATGTTCACGTTGAACACCACAGCGTCGTGCAACACATCGCCATATTTGATAAATACCTGCTACTTGAAACCCAGAAATACTAAATAAATGCATTAACCCTAATAATTGAATACCACCATTTTCTGAATAAAAATCAGGTCTTGTATAGCCTAACAATAAAGTTTCACCATAATCCCGTAATCCAGACGGTAAATGTTCAAACCAATTCGTTAACCTATAATGGTAACTATGAATAGTCCACTTAATTAATGTTATAAAATCATTTGGTTTGGCATGGCCTAATATTTTTAATTTTTTAAATTTAATACGATGAACAATGCCACGACTTTGCCAATAGGATCGTGGATCAAATGAAAATTCATTTCGTGCTACCTTTATTCGTTCAAACACACCTATTCCCTGAATCAATAACGGTTTTGCCATATTATTTTTAAAAGAAACCCTATCGTCTTGATTATCAAAAAAAATACGAACTTTTTCACCACTTAATAATTGTGCTGTTCCCACTACTTTACTATTTTTAAATTGTACATCATCCGGATGAATAATTACTTGGGTTGTCAAGTTACCAATAGGTAGTTGAATGAAATGATTAATTTTAACCTGCCAACCTAAGAAATAAGCGACCCCACTTACAATGATCAACGTGCTTAAAAATGGTTTTGAGAATTTAAAATACAATAGCGACAAAAACCACAATAAAAATGGTATCAACCACCAAACCTGAAATAATAAAATTAAATTAATAGTTGCTAAACACAAACTACTAACCAATAAATATCCTGACATCATACAGTTACTAACGGCTCCAATTTTGCAAATGTCTTTTCACCAATGCCACTGACTTCTTGTAAATCAGTAACATGCTTAAATCCCCCCACTTTTTCACGCTCATTAATAATATCTTGGGCACGTTTTTCACCAATACCTGGTAAATTTTGTAAATCCGTTATATCTGCCGTATTTAAATTAAGCTTCCCTTCATTACCATCGATGTTGGCAACAGTACTAACTTGCTCCTTAGGCTGTACATTATTACCTGGTAATGGATATTCAACTGGCTGTTGTTCATCACCAATTGGGATATACAACACCTGACCATTAGTCAAAACAGCCGCTAAATTAATCCGCATACTATTAACTGTCGGCAACATACCACCTGCTTTGCTTAAGGCATCTGCCACAATAGGGGCGTGTGTAAAATAATAAACACCCGGCCGATGCACACCACCTTTTATATCAATAACAACTCGTTGTGTCGTTTTTTTGATAGTTGTGTGCTCATTTGCAGTACGATGTTGCATATCATCTTTTTGATTAGCTGTTATCGTTGCAATATTATTAGATTCTGTTGTGGTACTTTGTGCCATTTGCCACCAAATTAATAACCCAATACCACACAAAACTAAGCACAGACTAAACCATATCTGATTACGATAACGATAATAAATTGCTTTAATTTGTATCATAAGCCACCTCTTTTATAAAAAAAGACGTCCTTATTTTAAAATTGTCCAAAAAAAAACGTTTCAAAAACAATTACGCATTTTTGAAACGTCACACATTATTGCAATTTAGGATTATTGAAAATCGTATTCATCACTTCTTCAACCATGTCGTATTCTTCATCCGTCTCAAGCGGTTGTAACATACCTTCATCTGCATCTTTATCATAGATGAATGGAATAACATCCATATCTTCACCATCATTTACAGATACTGGTTCTAATATAATGTACGCACGATTAAAGTCTTTTGAATCAAAAGAAAATAATTCCTTAAATTCACGCTCAGAACCATCATGATCTGTTAAAATAAAAATTTCTTCTTCAGCCATCTCATTACTCCTATTATAAAAAATAAGGACATCTACCCAAAGCGATTCGGCTAGATGTCCTTAACAAGAAAATTAATCTTCTTGTTCTTCTAAATACTGATTAAGGTGTTCTTCAACCATCGCCCACTCAGCATCATCTTCGATTGGTGTTAAACCACCTTCAGTGGCTTCTTTTGTTTCTTCGGGATCAAATACATAAGCAAGCATCTCTACTTCTTCATCTTCACCTGATCCAGCTGGATATAGAATAATATATGACTTACCAAATTCTTCAGATTTGAAAGTAAATAGTACCTCAAATAATTGTTCATCCCCATTATCATCAACTAATGTAATAATGTCTTGTTCTTCATCCATGTGTTTACCTCCTACTTGACTAGTGAACCATTACGATCCAAATAATTTTGCAAAATCAACCCAGCTGCAAGCTTATCAATAACCTTTTTACGTTTCTTACGTGACGTATCTGCCTCTTCAATCAACATCCGTTCAGCTTCTACTGTTGTGAGACGCTCATCTTGAAAATCAATAGGCAATCCAAAAGTTTCCTTTAAAAGTTCACCATAAGCGCGTGAAGCATCAACACGTGGTCCTGATGTATTATTCATATTTTTGGGTAATCCTAATACAAAGCCAGTTGGATTATACTTAGTTACTAACTCCTTCATCCGGTCAATACCAAATTCTTTTTCATCTTCATTTATTTGGATAATTTCGACACCTTGAGCAGTCCAGCCAAACTGGTCAGACACAGCAACACCCACTGTTCGAGAACCGACATCCAAACCAATAATACGTCCCATATCGACCTCTTTCTATACCATTTTTTTATTTTGATAGATAGTCAGTTACAAGTGCCTCGATAATCTCATCTCGTTCAAATTTACGAATTAAATTACGTGCATCATTTACACGTGGAATGTACGCAGGGTCATTTGAAATTAAATAACCAACAATTTGATTAATTGGATTGTAACCTTTTGATTCTAACGCTGCATAAACCACTTCTAACATCTTTCGAACGTCATGTGGCTCATCCTTACCAAAGTTAAACACAGCTGTATTATCTAATGAACGCATCGTAAACAACCTCCTCGTGAGGTTTCCCTCATATAAGTAATTTTATTACTTTGTTTTTAACCATTCAGTCGCTGCTTTAAAGGCATCTGTAATACCAGCTGGATTTTTTCCCCCAGCTTGTGCCATGTCAGGGCGACCACCACCACCACCACCAATTGCTGGTGCGATAGTTTTAACAAGTTCACCAGCTTTAATGCCTTGTTTAATAGCTTGAGGTGAAACAGCAACTAACAAGTTAACCTTTTCACCCAAATTAGCTGCCAATACCAAAACATCAGACGGTGTACTTTGCTTCCAATTATCTGCTGTCGAGCGCAAAACATCCATTGATTCGACGGCCATTTCAGTTGCAATCAATGTATAATTGTTAACTTGTTGTGGCTTCGCAAATGCATCATTTGCTGCCTGATTAGCTAACTTTTGTTCCAATGATGAAACTTGACGCTCAGCCGCCTTTAATGATGTTTGTAATCCAACAACTTTTTCATTAATTTCAGAAAGTTGAGGGGCCTTAACTTGAGCAGCCACAGTATTTAACCATTCATCATGAAGTTTAAATAGTTTCATAGCACCAGCACCAGTAACCGCTTCAATACGACGAACACCAGCACCAGTACCTTGCTCACTCACAATCTTAAACATCCCTAACTCTGCAGTGCTTTCAGCGTGAGTACCACCGTCAAATTCAGCATTGTAATCACCAATCGATACAACCCGGACTGTTTCACCATATTTTTCAGTAAAGACGGCAACAGCACCAAGCTTCTTAGCTGATTCAATATCTGTCTCAACCCAAGTTACTGGCAAGTTTTCAATAATTTTTTCATTGATTGTATCTTCAATTTCTTGCAACTTTTCTGCTGGAACAGGACCATTGTACGTGAAATCATATCGCAAAACATCAGCCGTGACAAGTGAACCAGCTTGTGTTGTATGCTCACCTAATAAGTTACGCAACGTTTGATCCAACAAATGAGTAGCTGTGTGATTTTTTGAAACTGCTGCATGATAAGCACGATCAACATCCAACTTATAAGTTTGACCAACTGTCATTGGTGCTAACACAGTTAAAGTATGCAAATGCTGACCGTTCGGAGCATTTTGAACATCCGTTACCTGTGCAACAACTTGCCCAGCCTCATCGTAAATATTACCTTGATCGGCTACTTGACCTCCCATTTCAGCATAAAATGGTGTTTTAGCAAAAATAGCTTGTGCTTGACCTTGAGTAACTTCATCAACAAGCTCATTATCAACGATTAAGTTAGCCAAATCAGTACTATTCACCGTTAATTCAGACCAACCAACATAAGTTGATTCTGTCTTTAAACTTGTTAATAGCTCATTTTGAACACCCATTGAGGCTTTATTTGAACGTGCTGAACGCGCACGATCCTGTTGTGCCTTCATTTGTATATCAAAACCTTCACGATCAACTACCAAACCTTCATCTGTTGCATACTCATCCGTTAACTCATATGGGAATCCATACGTATCATACAACTTGAAAGCAACGTCACCATCAATAACACCATTATCAGCCTTGGCTGCTGCAATGACTTCGTCTAGCAGTGACAACCCATCTGACAATGTTTTATTAAAACGTACCTCTTCAGCTTCAACAATTGAAGCAATATACACTTTATTCTCTGCTATTTCAGGGTAGTATGACGCCATAATATCACCAACGACTGGAACTAAGTCTTTTAGAAATACTTGACTAATACCTAATTTACGGCCGTGTAATACTGCACGACGTAACAAACGGCGAATAATATAACCACGTCCTTCATTTGAAGGTAGTGCACCATCACCAATTGCAAAGGTAACAGCACGAATATGATCAGCAATTACTTTAAACGAAATATCTTTTGTATCATCTTCATCATACTTATATTGTCCTGAAATTTCTTCAGTCTTATGAATAAGTGGTAAGAATAAATCTGTTTCGAAATTTGTCTTTGCATGTTGGAAAACAGAAACAACACGTTCTAATCCCATTCCCGTATCAATATTTTTAGTTGGTAACTCGGGGTAATCTTTATTATCTGTCAAACCTGGTAAATGGTTATATTGTGAGAATACTAAATTCCAGATTTCCAAATAGCGCTCGTTTTCACCACCTGGATAATTTTCTGATTCATCAGCGTCATTAAACTCTGCGCCGCGATCATAAAAAATTTCTGAATCTGGACCTGAAGGGCCTTCTCCAATATCCCAAAAGTTATCTGGCTCTTCATAAAGATGGTCTTTAGGCAAACCAACTTTATTTAGCCAAATATCTTTTGCTTCATCATCATTTGGATAAACTGTTACATATAATTTATCCTTATCCATTCCGAACCATTCAGAACTAGTCAATAGTTCCCAGGCCCAAGGAATAGCATCCTCTTTAAAGTAATCACCAATTGAAAAATTACCCATCATTTCAAATAACGTATGGTGACGTGCTGTGTGTCCAACATTTTCAATATCATTTGTACGAATTGATTTTTGTGCATTTGTAATACGGTGGTTATCTGGAACAACCGAACCGTCAAAATACTTTTTTAAAGTCGCAACACCTGAATTAATCCATAGCAATGTTGGATCATCTTTTGGAATCAATGATTGAGAAGGTTCAATTTTGTGTCCCTTGCTTTCAAAGAAGCGTAGGAATAAACTACGAACCTCAGCCGATGATAATTCTTTCATCTTTTATGTAAGCCTCATTTCAAAAAAATATTAATAAAAAACAGACTGTCATTGCAATAACAGAGACGCTCAAACGCGGTACCACTCTGATTGCAATGATAGTCTGTATCATTACCTCTTAATTTGCTGATATCGCTAGCAAGCGGTCCACTTTCGTAAACAGTATCGTTAAGGTAGCTTTAAATAAATCTTAGCGTTGTTCACATCTAACACAACGTTTCTGTCCACTCTAAGAAAAAATTTAACATGTCCTTGAGGATATTATAGCATACCCTTGGATACTTTTTCTCGTTTTTTAAGACTTTTGTTACGTTAAACATCACGTTTATTTCTTATGTGACTTCTTTTTTGCTTTCTTTGTCGCACGCAAAGATTCACGTTCAGCAACCCGCTTCTTATATTTCTCATCACGTGCAATGTTATTTTTAATGCGACGCTTGTAACCAGGCTTAACAGTTTTCTTATTCTTTTTAACCATCCCAATCATCGTTGGATCAAGTTTAGCAGTCGTCTTTGAACGTTGACGGCGACGACGACGGTCGTATCCTGGCTTCAATTCACCATGTGCAAAAGTCATTGGTTCAAATTTCACACCCATATTTTCAACCATTTGTACACGATCTTCTTCATCTGGATTGTAAATGGTAATAGCAGTCCCTGACATACCATTACGACCCGTACGACCCACACGATGGATAAAGAATTCTAATTCAGTTGGAATACCATCATTAATAATTAAAGATACACCTGGAATATCAATACCACGTGCTGCTAAGTCAGTTGCAACAACGTATTGATAGTCTAAATGCTGAATTTGTTGCATCGTACGCTTACGTTCACGCGGTTGAATGCCACCATGAATTTCAGCTACCTTAAGACCACGGCTACGTAGATTCTTCGTTAATTCACGTGCACGTGTCTTAGTATTTGTAAATACCAAAGCTATATATGGATTTCCCATCGTCAACAAGTTGTAAATCAGTGTATCTTTAGTCTCGCCCTTTGTTCCAACTAAAATATTTTTAATAGTTGGCGCAATGACTGTTTCAGAAGGTATTTCTTCAAGAACTGGATTAGACATATATTTTTTCAAGAAAGGTTGCAACTTTTGTGGAATTGTTGCTGAAAATACTAACATTTTCAATTCTTCTGGCATAACGCTAGCAATCGCATCAACATCAGTTAAGAATCCCATATCAAGCGTCATATCAGCTTCATCTACAACTAATGTGTTAGCAGTATGAATATCTAATCCACCTGCTTGATACAAATCTTTGATGCGTCCTGGTGTACCAATAACGATTTGTGGCTGTCTACGCTCCAATTGGTGAATTTGGCGGGCCTTATCCATACCACCTACATACAAACCAATCCAAGGCTGTGCATCATCATCAAAAGTCGTTGCCATTTGCTTAGCAGCTTCATAAATTTGTTGTGCTAATTCTCGCGAAGGAGTTGTAATAACTGCTTGTACTCGATCG
Source organism: Weissella sagaensis (assembly GCF_010306265.1). NCBI lineage: Bacteria > Bacillati > Bacillota > Bacilli > Lactobacillales > Lactobacillaceae > Weissella > Weissella sagaensis. The sequence continues at coordinate 22,749 of NZ_BLKA01000013.1, forward strand.
TTTTTAGCATCATATTGTTGAAAAATTGGAATCAAGAATGTATGTGTCTTTCCCGAACCTGTTTGTGATTGTCCCACTACCGAGCGTCCTTGTAAGATTACTGGAATCAATCGCGATTGCACCGTGGTAGGTTCCGTAAAATGGATATCGTCTAATGCTTGGTATATCTCTGGACGTAAATTATAATCAGTAAATTTCGCCATTATTTAATTGTTTGCTCCTTTAATAAGTTGTTTGCTTCATTAATGATGTCGTGAATCTCATCTATATTTTTTGCAGTTGCTCCTGCAGCAAGTTCATGGCCACCACCACCATGACGCTTGGCAATTTCATTTATTACGATATTGCGTGAACGTAATCTTACCCTAAAATAACCATCATCTTGTTGTTCAAATACAGCCCACGCTTTAACTGTATTAACTTTACCTAATAATGGAACAATAAAAGCCGTCCCAAAGTCACCCAAATTAAATTCATCAACGATATCATTGGTTAAAATAATATAATTAAAACCATATTCTGTAGTCGTCATATGTTCATAAACATAACCTGATGCTTTAGCTGCTGGTAATGAAATAGTTTCCATTTGTTGATTAATAGTTACCCAATCAAATTTAAATTTCATTAATTCTGAAACAATATTCATTGTGGTTGAATTTGTGCCATACAAAAAGCGTCCCGTATCACCTACAATGCCAGCATATAAATAAGCAGCACCTTTATCAGATAATTTTAACTCATTAGCGAATTCTTGATAAAATGCAAAAATCATAGCTGATGTTGAAGAGGCATCTTCAATAACCCAAGTATAATCACCATATGGTTCATCATTAGGATGATGATCAATTTTCACCAATACTTTACCATAATCAAAACGCCGATCATCCACTCTCGGTGAGTTAGCAGTATCTGTCACAATTACCAACGCATCATCATATAGCTTATCTGGAATTTTTTCCATTTTTCCCATCCAAGCCATGCTAGGAACGGGTTTCCCAACAACGTGTACCTCTTTTTGTGGGAAAGACGTCTTAATCAGTTCTGCCAAACCAAATTGTGAGCCAAAAGCATCTGGATCTGGTCGTTGATGACGATGAATAATAATGGTTTGCGCAGCTTTTATTTGCGCCAAAATTGCAGTTTGCGCTGTCATATGTAAATCTCTATTCTTTTTAAAAATTTTTTAATTGCACATTGGTGGTAATGATAAAGATAAAACGGCAATATATGTAAGTATAGCAGAAAATTTGTGTAAAATGCTACTCATATAGGTTTAAGACGACGTTCTCAAATGACAATGCCGCTAAATTGGTCATAGTGAGTCCCAACAACCGAATTGGTTTTTGATAGCCACCCATTCCTTCAAATATATCCTGGGCGATGCGATAAATTTCTCGTTCATCATTTGGCAAAAAATCAATAATTGTTTCACGCCTTGTTTCAGTATTAAAATCACTATCTCTTAATTTTAATACTAACGTTTTACCATGTAGATGTGCTTTTATTAATGTTTCTGCTAATTGTTGCGCTAAACCTTTTAATTCATCCAAAACCGCTTGTTCTGTATCTAAAAAAGGACCATACGTTCGTTCTTTACCTAAAGATTTTCGTTCCCTTTGCCACATAACTGGGCGATTATCAACGCCTCGAATATGTTCATAAAATGCATAACCACTTTTACCAAATGTATTCGCCAACTCACTCTGTGACGTTGCAAATAAATCAGCGCCTGTATTAATGCCTAATTTCATCATTTGTTCTGCTGTTTTTTTACCCACGCCCCGAATATCTTGGATTGAAAGTTTATCTAAAAAAGGACGAATGTCTTCTTCATTTATAATAGTAATACCACTAGGCTTATTATGCTCCGACGCTAATTTTGCTAAAAATTTATTAAATGACATACCTACTGAACTAGTTAAATTAAGTTCATCATAAATAACTTGTTGTAATTCATGTGCCAAAGCCACGGCTTTTTGATGGTTCGAACTTACCTGAGTAATATCTAAATAAGCCTCATCAAAAGCTACCGGCTCAATTTTTTGTGTGTATCGTTTAAAAATTTGGTGTAATTGTCTAGAAACATCACGATATTTTTGAAAATCAGGCGTTACAAAAACAGCATGAGGCGCCAATTTAACAGCTTCAGCAGCACTCATTGCAGAATGCACACCTAATTCACGCGCTGAATAGTTTGCTGTTGCAACAACCCCACGCCCACCGGTCTTTCTTGGATCATGTGCCAAAATTAACGGCACATTTCGATAAGCTGGATTATCACGCATTTCAATTTGTGCATAAAATGCGTCCATGTCAATGTGTAAAATTCGGCGGTCAGTATTTAAATGTATTGGCATTTCCAAAAAATCTGTCATGATACACCTCACCTTTTTATCTATATTGTCAAACACACATGCATAAAAATAAGCAGTTAACTGCCTAGCGAGTTAACTGCCTAAAATTTTGATTTCTAGCTAAATTAGTGTAGCAATCTTACTTGTTTTCGCTAGTTGTATCTTCTTCAATAGATTTTGTTTCTGTTTCTGTTTCTGTTTTTGTTTCTGGGTCAACTGTCGTTGCAGCTGAAACTTGGTTGCCTTCCTTAGAAACTTGACGAATAGCAGATAACTCGAATACTAAGATGATACCTTCAGCATCCAATTCGAATGTACGTGCTTCTTTATTGACTGAAGCAACTGTACCATGCATACCACCAATAGTAACAATTTGAGCACCAGGTTGAACATCGTTAATCATGGCTTGACGTTTTTTTTGGGCCTTTTGTTGCGGACGAATCATGATAAAGTACATTGCTGCGATAAAGACAACTAAAATTAAGATATTTGCATTCATAATAAATTTTTACTCCTTAAGTGTTTTAACAATTTTTAATTAAAATAGACGGGCATTTGGTTCAAAATAACCATATTTACTTAATGTTTCTTCACGAAATTCAAGTAATCGATCTTCAGCAATTGCTTGACGCATATCTTCCATCAATTTTAATAAGTAGCGTAAATTATGGACAGAAGCAATTGTCTGACCATATAACTCATTCGTTTTAAATAAATGATGTAAGTAAGCTTTCGTAAAATGCTGTGATCCATAGTCTTCAGTTTCGGAATCTATTAGTGAAAAATCATTTTTATACTTAGCATTTTTAATAACTACTCGCCCATTTGATGTCAGCAATGTTCCTTTACGACCAACTCGTGTCGGCAAAACACAATCAAACATATCAATACCTCTTATAGAAGCATCAATTAAAGAATCCGGCGCTGCAACCCCCATCAAATAACGCGGCTTATTTGATGGCAAAAATGGCACCGTAAAATCTAAGACACGATTCATTTCAGCCTTCGATTCACCAACGGACAAACCACCAATTGCGTAGCCTGGTAAATCTAAAGAAACCAAATCTTGTGCAGACTGTTTCCTAAGTTCACGGAACCCAGCACCTTGAACGATTCCAAATAATGCTTGATCCTCTGGTCGTCTATGTGCAATTTGTGCCCGTTCAGCCCAACGTGACGTCCGTTCAACTGAATTTTTAACATAATCATAAGTCTCAAAATAGGGAATTGCTTCGTCAAGTTGCATCATGACGTCTGATCCTAAATTATTTTGAATTCTCATAGCCACTTCTGGTGATAAAAACATTTCATCACCATTTAAATGATTTCTAAAGGTCACACCATCTTCTGTAATATGGTTATGATCCGATAATGACCAAACTTGAAAGCCACCGGAATCTGTTAAAATAGGTCCATCCCAATTCATAAATTTATGAAGACCACCCGCTTGTGCAATCAATTCATCTCCAGGTCTTAACCACAAATGATATGTATTAGATAAAATAAATTGTGAATTAATCTCTTTTAATTCACGTGGTGACACACCCTTAACTGTTGCTTGTGTCCCTACGGGCATAAACATTGGTGTCATCACTTCACCATGAGGGGTTGTTATTTTCCCTAATCTGGCACCCGTATGTTTTTCTACATGAAGTAATTCATACTTCACGGCATAATCTGACATATCATGTTTCCTTCCATTTATTAGTACAACTGATAAACATCAGTCATCATTAATGAACCTAATATCCATTATATCAGAAACAACGGCATCATACTGCCCTAATTTTATAGATAGATATATAAATAAAGAGAACACCAACAAGGTATTCTCTTTATTTCATTATTGATTTAAAACTCTAATGGACGTTACAGGGATCGAACCTGTGACCCCCTGCTTGTAAGGCAGGTGCTCTCCCAGCTGAGCTAAACGTCCATATTGCATCGCGACGTCCTATCCTCGCAGGAGGCGATCCTCCAACTACTTTTGGCACTACTGAGCTTAACTT
>NZ_BLKA01000014.1:0-18456 GCF_010306265.1 Weissella sagaensis
GACACTGAGGTCACACCTGTTCCCATACCGAACACAGAAGTTAAGCTCAGTAGTGCCAAAAGTAGTTGGAGGATCGCCTCCTGCGAGGATAGGACGTCGCGATGCAACTTGGAAAGAGTTCACAGTAAAATGTGAACTCTTTTTTTGTATTAAATATAAATAAATTAGGTATTAAATAAAACCAATATTGACATAAAAAATATGTTGATATTGGTTTTTTCTTGGTAGAAATTTATTTTTAACATAGTTGATGAGGGTTAGGTGACTAACATACAGCCCAACTATCTAGCTTAATGGAATATGAGTTTTCTTATTTAAACAATATTATTATATAATAATATATTTAAATAAATAGATTTTTAAATATTTAATCATCAAATATGCATAAGGTTATTTTAAGTAAGTTAATTTAAAGTGAAAGAAATTCAGGTAAGGTTAAGGAGGAGATTTTATGGTTAATTGGTTGCGTAACAGTAAGAGTAGTATGGTGGTATTAACGTTAATTAGACTATATGTGGGATATGTCTGGTTAACGAGTGGGTGGAGTAAAATTTCGTCTGGTAATTTTACATCAGAAGCAATGGTACAACAGGCGATTAAAACACCAGTAACTGGTGCAACAGGTGCACCAGCATATGATTGGTATACAAAATTTTTAGAAAATATTGTGCAACCTAATTTAGGGATTTTTGATTTTATGGTGCAATATGGTGAATTATTGATTGGTTTAGGATTAATTTTCGGAACTTTAACGACATTAGCCACATTCTTTGGTTTAGGATTAAATTTCAATTATTTATTAGCAGGAATGATTTCAACAAATCCTATTCTAATTATTTTAGGAACTTTGTTACTAGTAGCAGGTCTTAATGCGGGTAAGATTGGTGGAGACCGGTGGGTTATACCATTTATCCGTGAAAAAGTACCTTTTATGGCAAAGAATAAAAGAAATATTGCATAGTAGTCGCTGCATAAGTGTCTATTGTATGAGTACTAGTCGTCAATCTGATAGATTGACGACTTTTAATATTTCCCCAATAAGTTGACCATGTTTGGCACCTGGCTTTCACATTAGTGCAAACATACTTAGTGGTAACAGGATAAATTTTAATATTATCTGACAGGAGCTATTAAATCTTTGATATAATTGATGTAATGGGCGTTAAATTAATGTAGCTAAAAATAACATCTTACTCATTTGTAAGATGGGAGGTAAAATGAGAATGGCAGAAGAAAAGAAAAGTTTCTATATTACAACACCAATTTATTATCCATCTGGTAAGTTGCATATTGGTAATACCTATACGACAGTGTTAGCCGATGCAGCAGCGCGATACCACCGGCTATTAAATGAGGATGTATATTTTCTAACAGGTACCGACGAACACGGATTAAAAATCGAACAAAAAGCTGAAAAATTAAACATTTCACCCAAAGAATATGTTGATCAAATGGCTGCAGATATTAAAGCTTTATGGGCTGAATTAGCAATCAGTAATGATGGCTTTGTTCGTACCACTGATGATTATCATGAAAAAGCAGTGCAAAAGATTTTTCAAAAGTTCCTGGATCAAGGTGATATTTATAAAGGCCAATATGAAGGCTGGTATTCAGTTGATGATGAAGAGTATTTCACTGAGTCTCAATTAGCAGAAGTTTATCGTGATGATGATGGTAATGTTACTGGTGGTAAAGCTCCTTCAGGACACGAAGTAGAACTTGTTCAGGAAGAATCATATTTCTTTAAGATGAGTAAGTATGCTGACTGGTTGTTGGACTACTATAAGTCACACCCTAAGTTTATTCAACCAGCAACTCGTATGAACGAGATGATTAAGAACTTTATTGAGCCAGGTTTGGAAGATTTGGCTGTAACACGTACGGCCTTTAACTGGGGTGTACCAGTTGCATCAGATCCTGACCACGTTGTTTATGTATGGATTGATGCTTTATCAAACTATATTACCAAGTTAGGTTACATGTCAGATGATACAACCTTATTTGATAAATTCTGGCCAGCTAATGTACATTTGGTTGGTAAGGAAATTGTTCGTTTCCACACAATTTATTGGCCTATTATGTTACATGCTTTGGGATTACCAATGCCTGAAACAATTGTTGGTCATGGTTGGTTAACAATGCGTGATGGTAAAATGTCTAAGTCAAAGGGGAACGTTGTGTACCCAGATACTTTGGCTGAACGTTATGGTATTGATGCTGTGCGTTACTACTTGCTCCGTGCAATGCCATTTGGAAATGATGGTATTTTCACCCCTGAAGATTTTGTTTCAAAACTAAATTATGATTTGGCAAATGACTTGGGAAACTTGTTGAACCGTACAGTTGCCATGATTAATAAATATGAAGCTGGTGTTATTCCAGAATTGCATACTGGTTTAACTGACTTTGATCAAGATCTTGTTGAAACTGCGCAAGAAGTCATTGTTAATTATAATGATAATATGCAAGCAATGCGGACTGCTGATGCTTTGGCAAACATCTGGCAATTGATTTCACGTGCTAATAAGTATATTGATGAAACAACACCATGGACGTTAGCTAAAGATGATAGTCAAACAGAAGTATTAGCATCAGTTATGGCTCATTTAGCAGCTGCTTTACGTGTAGTTGCTATCCTATTGCAACCTATTTTGACGAAAGCACCACAAAGCATTTTCAATCAATTAGGTTTGGATGATTCAAATACTGATATTATCGGATTAAACTTTGAAGATATACCAACAGGTGGTCATGTTGTACCAAAAGGACAACCAATCTTCCCACGTGTTGATGTAGAAGCCGAAGTTGTTTATATTCGTGATAATATGACAGGACAAGGTGGTAAGCAAACACGTTCAATGACGAAGCCAACAGCACCAAAGACGATTACAACTAAAGACGAAATTGTTTTTGATGATTTTGAAAAGGTAGAATTGCGTGTTGCAGAAATTAAAGAAGTGTCTGAAGTAGAGAAATCTAATAAATTATTACGCTTCAAATTAGACGATGGTTCTGCTGATGGTCGAACAATTTTGTCAGGTATTAAGAAGTTTTATCCAGAATATACGACATTAGTTGGTAAAAAGGTTGCTTATGTTGCCAACTTAAAGCCTCGTAAGATGATGGGGGAACTTTCTGAAGGAATGCTTCTTTCAGCTGAAAAAGATGGTAAGGTTACCTTATCAATCTTGCCAGATGAAATTGAAGCAGGATCAGAACTTGGCTAATTAGTAGTCAATCAAGTCATGCATAAAGGATTGAGATTATAATCTCAATCCTTTATTTTTAAGCAATGTAAAAGGAGGATACTATCAGATGATAATTTTTTATGCATTAGCTTACGTATGTGTTGCAATCATTATTGCTAATTTTTTAACGCAAGCATTTCCGAAAATTCCGCAAGCTTTGTGGCAAATCGTAGGTGGTATATTATTAGCTATCGTCCCGGTTATTAATCATTATGTGATTATGTTAAATCCAGAATGGTTTATGATGCTAGTGATTGCACCATTATTGTTTTATGAAGGGCAACGTACTCAAGCTAAATTAATTTCAAAACATTTTAAATCAATTATTGAGTTAGCAGGTATTTTAGCTATTGTAACGGTCGTTATTTTGATGACCGTTGGGCACGTCGCAATTGGTTGGGCGTTACCATTCTCGCTAGCATTAGCAGCAATCGTAACACCGACTGATGCGACTGCTTTAGAATCAGTTACGAATGGGTTAGATATGCCTAAAGATGTTAAACGTTCTTTGAGTTTAGAATCGTTGTTTAATGATGCGACAGGGTTAGTTATTTTAGAGCTAGCAATTCTATGGATGAATACGGGAACTTTTTCATTTATACATGGGTTTAGTGAGTTTTTGGTAGTAGCAGTGGGTGGCGTGATTGCTGGTTTTATTGCTAGCTTTATTTTCATTTATGTTCGTCAACATTTACTGAAGGCTGAATTTGATGATACGGTTGCTCATGTTTTGATGTACTTTCTAGCACCAATTGTTGTATTTGGTATTGCAGAGCATGTTTTTGGTGTTTCGGGTATTATTGCAGTTGTTGTGATGGGGGTTATGTCTAATATTGAACAACAGCATACGCAATTTATGGATCCAAAGCTTAACCATTTAACGGGCCAATTGACTGATATTGTATCGCAGATTTTAAATGGTTTGGTGTTCATTTTACTAGGGACATCTTTAGTTAGTGTAGCAAAGGTTTATATTCTACAACCGGTTAGAACTTGGGTGGCATTGATTGCTATTGGTATTTTATTATATGTCGTGATGACGCTATGTCGTTATCTCGCAATTCGTTATAGTGGTCGATTTGGCAACAAACCATATACGAAACGTGATGGTTTGGTCTTTGCTATTGGTGGTGTTCATGGTGCCGTGACAATGTCGATGGCATTCTCATTACCATTAACATTAAGTAATGGTGCTGCATTTACAGAACGTAATGATTTATTGTTAATTGCATCAACTGTTATTATATTAAGTTTATTAGTACCAGTTATCTTATTACCAAGAATTTTAAATCGTTTAGCACCTTTATATGATGCAGATACGTACCAAAAAAATCATACAGAAATGGTCAATGCTGCGATGACATATGTTAGCCATGCAGATGTAGCGCAAACAATTAAGGCGACTGTTATGCAACAGTTAAAAAATCAATTAGGTTATGGTAATGAACAATTAAATGATGCTAGTCGTAAAAAGGCTTATCGGACGTTATATAAAGTAGCAGACCAAGCAATGGCGCAAGCGATTGATGAAAATCGTATATCCGATGAAGCGCTGCAACTTTATAACCGGATGCAATCATTGCAAAATGGTTTTGGTAAATTTGGTAAACATCGACGCCATATTTGGCGAAAGTTAACTGTCAGAATAATTAAACATCGGGTAGCTAACCATCAAGATAGTTATCATAGTCATCAAAATAGTGTTGATGAAGTGATGAACATTATTAATGATGGTATGACGACGTATATGAATCAATTATCAAAACAAGATATGAATGCAAGAGATATGATTGCGCTACGATATGCTTATTCTCATCAACAAGCAATGCTACAAAATCAAAAAATTAATTCCGATGATGAGCAACAAGTTTTCCTAAATGCATTACAAGAAGAATTAAATTATATTGAACAACAACGAACACAAGGTGACGCAGATGCAGAGTTGTTAAAAGAGCTCTATGATGAAGTAATTAATTCACAGGCTATTTTATTGGCAAATATTAGTAGCGAATAAGTGAAACTAAATAAATTTGGCATAAAATATAACTATCTTATCTGTCATAACAGTAAATTATCCGATATTGATGATTTGCTGTTTTTTAAAACCGATTTATTAAGAGAAAAGCTATTTTAAAAATGAAATATTAATGGTGGCATGTTATGCTTAATAGATGATTATATAAGTGTTTTTTGGCTTTTTTTGAATCATTTGCTAGAATGAAATAGATTAAAAATAACAAAAATTAAACCGTATAAAAAAATTAATCAAGGAGTAAAAATGGCGATTTATAAATCTGGGCAACGCCGCGCTGACGGCTATGATACCCATACACATCTAAATGATGATACGTTTTGGCATGATGTGCCAGCTTATTTTGGTAGAGCAACTGAATTTAGCATTGTAGAAATGAATATTATTGGTTATGACACGCAATCTAATGAACGAGCTATTCAGTTAGCTCATGATTTTGAAGGTATGCATGCGGTTATTGGTTGGCAGCCAGAAGATATTTTGGAAATGAATGATGAAGCATTAGCAACATTCCGCAAACAATTACAAGATGATGCGGTTATTGGTGTTGGTGAGACCGGGTTGGATTATTATTGGGATGATAATCCATCAGCTGATGAACAAAAAAAGGCTTTTATACAGCAATTAACATTAGCTCGTGAGTTTAATTTGCCTGTCACAGTACATACACGTAATGCCACGGCAGATACGTATCAAACATTAAAAGATGCACATGTTGAGGAATTTGGCGGTGTTATGCATTCGTTTACTGGTACACCAGAAGAAGCTAAGCAGTTTCTTGATTTGGGGATGTATATTTCATTCTCAGGAATTGCAACGTTTAAAAACGCAAAGGATGTGCAAGAGACACTTAAGTCAGTACCACTGGATCGTTTATTAGTGGAAACGGACGCACCTTATTTAGCACCAACACCTATGCGTGGTAAGCCTAATGAACCAATGTATGTACATTATATTATTGATTATATTGCTGAATTATTGGGTAAAAGCTATGATGAAGTAGCCAAAATTACAACAAATAATGCACGTCGGCTATGGCATTTAGACCAAGTTAAATGATGAAAATTAAAGAAGTGATTGTTGTAGAAGGGCGTGCAGACACTGAAGCATTAAGACATGCAGTTAGTGCAGATACCATTGAAACGAACGGGTCAGCACTTAGCGAACAAACAATAGCCGCTATTAAACAAGCTGCAATTAATCGTGGTGTGATTGTTTTTACTGACCCTGATTTTAATGGTGAGCGATTAAGAAAAATTATCAGTAGTGTGGTGCCCAATGCAAAACATGCTTTTTTGACTAAAGATGAAGCTGGTCGACAAATTAAGCATCATAGTTTAGGCATTGAATATGCGACACCTGCTGTATTGCAAACGGCGTTACAAGCAGTTTATACACCGAAAACAGCAGCAGCAATAACAACGGATATTACGATGGCGGATTTACGGCAATTAGGATTAGTTGCTGGTCAGGGTGCAGCCAAGCGTCGTGAATATATTTCTGAAGCAATGAATTTAGGATATGTGAACGGTAAACAATTAATGAATCGTTTGATAATGTTTGGTATTAAAAAGAAAAATTTATTAACGGTTTTAAATGAATTAGATGAGGAAAAAGAATGACAGATGTGCCAGATATTGCGACGCCAATGCGTACGCAAGCCATTATGAATAGTTTTGGCATTAATACAAAAAAATCTTTGGGTCAAAATTTTTTGACAGATATTAATATATTGAAAAACATTGTTGCAGCTGGAGAAGTGAAGGATACGGATAATGTTATTGAGATCGGACCGGGTATAGGTGCTCTAACAGAGCAATTGGCGCGATCAGCAAAAGAAGTATTAGCATTTGAAATTGATGACCGTTTGATACCAGTTTTAGATCATACGATGGCACCTTACGATAATGTAATGATTGTTAATCAAGATATTTTAAAGGTTGATTTGGAATCTGAAATTAAAGCGCATTTTAGTGATCCGAATGCGCCCTTGAAGCTAGTTGCTAATTTACCATATTACATTACCACACCTATCTTAATGCAAGTGCTTCAGTCAGATGTGAAATTTGATAATATTGTTGTCATGATGCAAAAAGAAGTGGCGAGTCGTTTATCAGCTGAAGTAGGGACTAAGGATTATGGGTCATTAACTTTAGCTGTACAATATCGAATGAATGCGACGTTGGCTTTTACGGTTTCAAGAACGGCATTTGTGCCAAATCCTAATGTGGATTCAGCGATTATTTCATTAACGCCACGTGAACCATTGCAAGTATTACCACATAATGAGCAACAATTATTTAATTTGTTTAAAGTTGGTTTTACCATGCGACGTAAAACATTATGGAACAATTTAATTACAGCATTTGGTAAAGATGATGTGATGAAAGAAAAACTTACTGCTGCCTTAGAAAATGTGGGGATTGATCCACGTATTCGCGCTGAAAAGTTATCAGTAGAAGAATTTATTAATTTACATAATTCACTAGTTAAATATAGTGTATACAGTAAGTAACGAAATTTGCTATAATTGTGTTTAGAACTAATTTTGAAAGAAGGTATGTCATGGATTCCGGTCCGTCTATTATCACTAATTTGGTGATTATTATTATTATTTTGTTGCTAGCTATTCTGTTTACTTTAACAGAGTATTCATTGGTTAAAGTACGTCCAAGTTCATTACGTGCGATGCAAGAGGCTCGTGAAAAGCCGTCTGCCAAAGTAGGGCATGCGTTGCACATGTTGGATCATTTATCAGAATATCTATCAACTGCACAAGTTGGTATTACACTAACCTCATTGATTTTAGGTTGGCTGGGTGAAGATTTTATTGCAACATTAATTATTAATGCTGAAATTTTACCACCTGCAATTGCACATAGTGTATCATCAATTGCGGCTATTTTGATCTTTACATTTATCCACGCAGTGTTTACTGATTTGGTCCCAAAGAATATTGCGATTGATCAACCTGTTAAAATGTTGTTGGCCATTGTTAGACCTGTAATGTTTTTCCACGTTGTTTTGTTCCCATTAATTTGGCTATTTGATCGTGCAGCTGCATTCTTTACAAAAATGTTAGGGTTCAATGCCCATCCAGATGAAGATATTTATTCAGAAGCTGAAATTTTATCTTTGTCAAAGGATGCGGCAGATGCTGGTGAATTGGATGAAGAAGATTTGACATTCATGAAGCGTGCTTTTGCGATGAATGATAAAGAAGCTTTGGATATTATGATTGATCGTACACAATTGACGGTTGTGGATGTGACAGAAACGATTGCTGATGCCTTAAACTTATATTTGGAAGAAAAGTTTTCACGAATTCCAGTTGTTGCAGATAATGATAAAGATAAGATTTTAGGCTATGTCTTTTCATATGATTTGGTACGTCAGGGACGAATTAGTCCAGATGCACCAATTAGAACAGTCTTACGTAATTTGCCAGTTGTTTCTGAAACACAACCTATTACGGAAGTGCTACAAGAGATGATTGAACACCGTGCACCGATTGTTGTGGTTAAAGACGAATTTGGTGGTACATCAGGTATTGTGACGGACAAAGATATTTATGAGGAACTATTTGGTTCTGTTCGTGATGAAATTGATGATGTGGCTGATGATATGGTCGAGAAGATGGGATCAGATGATGCAGGCAATATGCATTATCGTGTATCCGGAAAAATGACGTTATATGATTTTGAGCGATTCTTTAAGACTGAACTTAAATCTTTTGAAAAATCAGAAAAGGTGACTTTGACTGGTTATGTGTTGGATGAACATCCAGATTTCCATGTTGGCCAAGCTATTCGTATTGCTAACTTTGAGATTACAGCACTTGATTTTAAAGATGCGTACATTGAAAAATTTGAAGTTGTTGCTTTTCCAGAATCAGAGATTGATATAGCAGATAATGATGATGAAAAACATTAAGATTAATGATTGATGTTTTTTGATAAAATAAAAGCGCTACTAAATTCTCCGGATAGAATTTAGTAGCGCTTTTATCAAATTGTCCAAATATTAGGTTTAATAAGTGTTATAACCTGTTATCAACACATATGATAAAGTTTGATATAATATGGATAATCGATACCATTATATTTGAAAGTAGGAAATTAATTTGAGTGAAGGAAGATTTATCATATCAATTATTGTGATAATCTTGGTGTTAATATTTGCGGCGTTATGTGTTTCTGCTGAATTTGCGCTAGTGAAGGTTAGAAGAAGTGCATTAGTAGAACTACAAGAGGCACGTGAACGACCATCACGCAAGATCGCAACAACGATTCACATGGTTGATAATTTAAACGAGTATTTATCAACGACCCAAGTTGGTATTACAGTGACTGGTTTGTTATTAGGTTGGATGGGTGAAGAAACAATTGCCCACTTACTATTAGCTGGTGGTTTCTTAAAAGAAATGACAGGGCCTAGTTCAGCAGCGATTGCATCAGTTATTGCGTTGATATTGTTGACTTATATTGAGGTTGTCCTAACGGAGTTGGTACCTAAAAATGTATCAATTGAATTCCCAGTTAAGGTAGCTTTGTTCGTTTCAGGGCCATTGCGCCTATTCCATGTGCTATTTTATCCATTTGTGTGGTTGTTGAACAAGTCCGCAACTGGATTTACGCACTTACTAGGGTTACGCACAGCATCTGAAGATAATGAAGTTTATTCAGAAGCAGAAATTTTGAGCTTATCACGTAATGCGGCTCGTTTAGGTCAATTGCAAAATGAAGATTATGTCTTTATGGAACGCGCATTTGAAATGAATGATAAGGTTGCAAATGATATTATGATTGATCGTACGCAATTATTTGTCGTCGATGTTAGAAGTGATATTGATGACGCATTGCATGCTTATTTTGAAACAAAACATTCACGTTTCCCAGTTGTTGCTGATGGTGACAAAGATAAAATTTTAGGTTACGTATTTAATTACGATATTATGCGTCAAGCAGAAATCGATCGTACCGTACCTGTACGAAAGATAATTCGTAATATGCCAACTGTACCTGAAAATATGCCAATCCAAGATGTTTTGAAATTGATGATTTCAAAACGAACACCGATGATTGTTGTCAAAGATGAGTATGGTGGCACATCTGGTATTATTACAGATAAAGATATTTATGAAGAACTTTTTGGCTCAGTTCGAGACGAAGTTGACTGGGTGGTTGATGATTTAGTTGAAAAATTGGGAACAGATAATCAACAACAAATGCATTATAAAGTATCTGGAAAAATGACAGTTTATGATTTTGAACGTTATTTTAAGACGGATATTAAAGCATTTGATAAATCAGATATGGTCACGCTAACTGGATTTATTTTGGAACAATTCCCTGATATTAAAGGTGGTGACACGGTTGAGTTGGCAGATTTTGCAATTAAGCCACTTGATTTTAAGGATGCTTATATTAATGAATTTGAAATTTTGCGATTAAACAAAGCAGAATAAAATAATAAAAAAGCGCCAGGTATAATTGATTTTAAATCATTATACCTGGCGCTTTTTTGGTTGCCTAATCAAATTAATCGAAAGAAATTTCAATATTTTCTGTTAAAAGATCAGTGTAACTAAATGAGGCACGATCAAATTCGTGACCATCTTGTTCTAAATCAAGGACGAAAACAGAACGGAAGGTGTTTCGTACGATTGCTTGGTGTTCAATGGTGCGGTGACGACTTTCATGGGTAGTCAAAGTGACTTGCTCACCGATGTGTTCATCTAATTGTTGCTTAATTTCTGCTAATGCTGCAGGCATAAGAACTCCTCTCATGGGGCACCCCCATAGCCAGCGACAAATGGAATCGCTGCATAAATCTATTATCTACATAAAGATAAAATTAGTTATTTATATTATATCATAATTTATTTTTTAAATCAATTATATATTTCGTCACGACTGTAATAAAATGTTTTATAAGTTGTAAAATATAAAACCTTTTATTTAATTGCAATCCTTGCTAATATTAGGAACAACTAATACAGATAGTAAAGGGGCAAGATAATGAATGATGAACGGATTACTTGGGAAAAGTATTTTATGCTACAAGCAATTATGTTAGCTGCACGTAGTACTTGCACACGATTGCATGTCGGCGCAGTTGTGGTAAAAGATGGCCGCATCATTGCTAGTGGTTATAATGGATCCGTATCTGGCACACCACATTGTACTGAGGTGGGTGATTTGTTGGTGGATGGTCATTGTATTCGTGCAGTGCACGCTGAACAGAATGCTCTGATGCAATTAGCAAAGATGGGTATTAGTGCTGATAGTGCTCAAGTTTTTGTAACCGATTTTCCTTGTGTACATTGTACAAAATTGTTACTACAAGCAGGGGTGACTAAAATTAACTATTTACGTAACTATCGTAATGATGATTTTGTAACAGAATTATTGGATGCAAAAAATGTCACAATTGCACAAGTAAAAGTAGATGGTACAGATTTAGATAAAATTGATTTTGAGGCTTATTTATAGAAAGGCTAGTAAGGTACTCATTATGAGTGAAAATGAACAAGGTTACTTAGATTTAGCGCAAGATATATTGGATAATGGTGCGGTTAAAAATGATCGCACTGGTACAGGAACAAAATCGGTCTTTGGGCGTCAATTACGTTTTGATATGAGTGAAGGGTTTCCGTTACTAACAACTAAACGGGTGCCATTTGGTTTAATTAAAAGTGAGTTATTATGGTTCCTTAAAGGGGATACCAACATCCGCTTTTTGTTAGAGCATAAAAATCATATTTGGGATGAATGGGCTTTTAAAAATTGGGTAACATCATCTGATTATAATGGACCAGATATGACTGATTTTGGCCGTCGTTCATTGATTGATGAGGATTTTAAAACACAATATGATGAGCAACATGCTATATTTGTTGAGCGTATTTTAAATGATGATGTATTTGCAGAAAAATATGGTGAATTGGGTGATGTATATGGTGCACAATGGCGACACTGGCGTCGCGTACAAGGTGGCTTTATAGATCAAATTCATGATGTCATAGAACAAATCAAGCATAATCCTGATTCACGTCGTTTGATTGTTTCCGCATGGAATCCTGAAGATGTGCCAACGCAGGCTTTACCACCTTGCCACACTTTGTTTCAGTTTTATGTGGCTGATGGTAAATTAAGTCTACAACTTTATCAACGTTCTGCAGATGTGTTTTTAGGTGTGCCATTTAATATTGCTTCATATGCTTTATTGTTACATATGGTTGCAGCGCAAACCGGACTACAGCCAGGTGAATTTGTACATACTTTTGGTGATACTCACATTTATTCAAATCATATTGAGCAAATCCAAAAACAATTACAACGCGACATGAAGGCATTACCAACGCTTACTTTAAATCCCGATGTAACTGATATTGCAGAGTATACAATGTCTGATATTAAATTAAATGGGTATGAACCTCACTCAAGTATTAAGGCACCAGTGGCTGTTTAATATTTATAATGGTGTCAGATAATGGCTAATGATATATTGCATGGCTAAAAAATATGGTAATATGGTAGGGTTGCTATAAGTTTTTTAAAAGGAACTTTTTATAAACTTACTAAGTATTTTTTCTTGAACAGAATATGAAATATATTATTAATCTTTATAGTTTAGAGAGGAGATGCTCATGGATAATGAGCCGAAAACTCGATTAGATCGACGCCAGGCTGAAAACGAATTAAAGAGGCGTAAAAAGCGTGAAGGTGGCCCACGTGATAAAAAGTTTCAATCAAATGGGAAACAGCCACGTAAACGCAGAATTCGTGGGGCTATTTTATTTGTGATTGCTGTTATTGTTTTGATTGTGGGGATGTTATTTGGTGTTGCTTATAACAAGACTAAAAATGCCATTGATGGTTCGTACCAAGAAACCGGATTGACGAAAGAGCGTAATGTTTCTAAAGTGATCAAACAAGGGAAACCATTTTCAATTTTACTATTAGGAACTGATACAGGTGAATTAGATCGAAAGTATAAAGGTCGGACAGATTCTTTGATGTTAGTTACGGTTAATCCAGACAAAGAAAAAGTAACAATTATGTCCTTGCCTCGTGATTCGGTTATTGCACCGGTTGGTTATGAAGAGGAATTCCCGCAAAAGTTGAACTCAGCATATGAATACGGATCTGCCAAGACAACGATTCAAACAATTCAAAAGTGGTTAAATGTGCCGATTGATTATTATGCATTGGTTAATATGGGTGGTTTAGAAAAGGTTATTGATCAAATGAATGGTATTAAAGTTAAGTCACCACTGACATTTGGGTATAATCCTTATACTGCTCATAATGATGGAGACTATATTTATAACTTTACTAAGGGTTCGTCAACATTTACGCTTAATGCAAAAGGTCAAACTAAGACATATAAAAAAATGGATGGTCAGGCTGCTTTAGCATTTTCACGTATGCGTTATGATGATCCACAAGGTGATTATGGCCGTCAGAAACGTCAACGAATGGTATTGCAGACGATTGTTGATGATGCTAAGAGTAATCCAACTAAACTAATTAATCAAAAGTTTTTGAATACATTGTCTGATTCGACACAAACTGATTTAACCTTTGGTGATATGCTGACTGTTGCTTCGCGTTATCTTAGTGCTGCCAAAACAATTAAACAAGATAATGCACAGGGAACCGAAGTCAATCTAACCTCTGGTTCATCTGAGCTAATTTCGCAAGATGAAAAACAACGTGTTACGAATGTTTTACGTAAGTCATTAGGACTAAAACATAAAAAAACTGGTACACTCTATGGTGGTAAGGTTTCTAACGCAACACTAATAATGAATGGCTTACCAGCTTCACAATCTGCAACTGAAGAAGCAGCTGATACTACTACAGATAGTACATACGGTACTGGTACTGTTACAGATACAGATACGTATGTGGGTTATTAGTGTAATCGTTACATTATAGAAAATAAGTTAAAAAGTTTATAGGTAATATACTTGTTACTGATAATAAATGTCGAAAAATATAATATGATAAAGCGACAAACATTTATATAATGTTTGTCGCTTTTTTTGCTTAAAACACGAACAAAACACAAAAAATTTATTTTTTTAAAGCTTTTGATAATGTAAAAAAAGCTGATTTAGGTTCTGTTTATCACATGAACATTTCAAAAGTATATATAATTAATTTTATTCATTTAATTTAGATTAATTGATTGCGTTAAATGTTGAAAACGATTTAAAATAGAGTTCATTAAATTCGATTTGATATAAAAATGATTGTTTTTAAAATATTGATTTTTTAAAAAATAAGCGTATTAATTTACTATATGTTAACTTATTGTGCTGTAAATCACTAACTTTATACCTATGCATTATTTTATAAAGATTTTTAATATATAATATATCTTTGAATTATATGATATTATTAATCAATAAAAGTTATGTCGCCTTCCATATGGGGAAAAGAGGATAATATGAAGCGTGTCGTAAAAGTGCAATTAGATATTCGTTCGCATTACAAGTCATATAAAATTGGTAAAATCTGGGTTACTGCCTTAGCAGGAATAACAATCGGGACAATGGGATTTTTGGGGACTGCTAATGCTGACCAAGTAACACCAGCACAACAAAGTTCAAACATACAAGTTAATGATAATAATATTGATAGATCTTATAAGTTAGCAAATACAACTGAAGTGACAAGTCAAGCAAGTGACGCAGTATCAACTAATTCATCATCAGATGAACAAATGTCGCCTGCAATGAATAGTGAAGCTATCAGTTCGGCAGTAAATAGCGAAGTGACAGTAGTTGATAATAAAAATGACAAAATGGATGCTGTAAATGAGCAATCACAAGCTACTTCTGAGACAGGCGAAGCGCAAACGTCATCATCAGCAGCAGGCATGGTGGATACAGAAACGACAACAGAAAAATCGCAAGTGGAAACGGAACAAACACCTGTAGCGACGGATGAAACAGTAGCTACAACAAAGACTGAACAAGAGCCAGCTAGTCAGGCTATGACTGAAACAACTATTTCTGACAACGAAAATGTAAGCGTTAACAAGAAAGAAGGCGCAGTGCCAAAGACAAAAGATGCTACTGAACAAGTGAAGCAACCCGCAGTTGCTAAAGTTAGTGTTAATGCCTCTGTGCCGGTTGTGCAACCAAAAGCGGATGATGAATTACCAGAGGGTGTAGTAGTCGTTAATACGGCAGAAGAGTTTGTTAATGCTATTGCAACCGGTACATCATCAGATATTTATATTAGTTCAGATATTGATTTAGCGGGTTATAAAAATGGTTTATTGAATTTACCAACAATAAGTGTGACAAGCCATCGTGATATGACAGTTCAATCTACCAGTGATAAACGATATAAAATTGATTTTAATAAATTCACATTTGATATGTCGTCAATTTTAATTCCGACGAATCGTATTTATTTAAAGAATTTAGATCTATTAGGAACTAATACAAGTGGTATTTTCAGTAAAGCCGATAGTTATGCAATCGAAGATGTTACTTATCAGGGTGGTACATTTATTTCAACTAATAATAGTGTTGATGTTTTAGGGACTGTCACTGTTAATACAACGGCTAATGGTTCGCCTGCTATCTCAGCAAATGAGATTAATTTCAAAGCGGGTAGCAATTTTACAGGAACTACTACTAATGGGGATGTATTGTATACAAATGTTGATATTACAAATATTACCAATGACCACAATGGAATCTTTCTAGAAAATCAATCAACGGTTACCTTAAATCCTCACGGGGAGGGTAAGTATGGTATTAATGCATCAGCAGCTGATGTCATCGTTAATGATGGTGCAGAATTACACATTAATTTAGATAGCATTAATAATGCGAAGACATCAGGTGCTATTCACTTACATGTGTTAATTGAATCAAAAATAAATGTTGAAAAGAATGCATTATTGGATATTCAATCTAATGGTGTTCCATCTGTATCGGCAATTAATATTAGTCCGGATAATTTGTTGAATTTTAGTGGGAAAGGCCAAATAAATGTTGATAGTGAGGGAACATTCAATTATGTTGGTCAAAACATGGGAGACTTTGTAGGTAGTGTATTTTACATTACTGGTGGATCAACTTTTAATGTTAATCCGAATGCCACTTTTACTGCTAAAATTGATGGAACAGGTGCCGTTAAGCTAATTGATTTAGGAAGTGCAGTTAGTAAAGGATACTTTAATATTGTGCAACCTAAGCATTTCTTAATTGATCGAACGGCTAATACTAATGACAAAACGTCATTTATGACTAACGGTACTTTGAATTTTTCAAAAATTAAAGTAATGGATGATCAAGGTAATTATTCGGATTCTCTTGATAAAATGAATTTGAATTTCTCACAATTTTTAGGATTCTATGCATCAAATGCATCAGATGTAGTTGGTAAAACTGAAGCAGTTGAAACACAAATTAACAATCAATTCCAGAATAATACTAAAGGTATTTTGGATGTTATTCGTTCTGGTGAAGATGTTTTTCAGGAAAATGTTGCATTAGATAAAAATAATCAATTGACAGCTAATATTTCAAATATTATGGCTGATAGTGATGCATCCGTTCAAATTCAAATTAAACATGCTGATGGCTCAATTGATACATTGCCAGCCCTTATTGGCGTGATACAGATAAGTATGGTCAATTAACAGATGAAAATGGTAAATTCAGTTTTGATTTGAGCAATGCCAATTTACAAAATGATGACACCATTATTATTAAGACAACCCGTGAGTTTGTCACAGATAATCAAGAATATTCTGTTGATCAATTACGTTTAGCACAGGTTCAATCAGATAATAAAAATACGTTGATTGCTTATGGTGAAGCGCAAAAACAAGTTATTACAGATTTAGAAAATATATCAGATGAGCAACGTTTGGCAGCGCAAACAGCCATCGATTCAGAAGTTGCAGCAGGCATAGATAATATTGATAAGGCGACAACAACAGTTGAAGCTGATACAGCATTTAATACTGGAACGAATAATATTGATGATATTGTTACCGATGCTGTGTTGGTAGATAGTAAATTAGCAGCTCAAATAGCAATTGATAATGCAGCGCAATCTGTAAAAAATAACCTTGCAAATAATACTAATTTAACTGTTGATGAACGTAGTGCAATTTCGGCTAAGATTGATAATGTTGCGATGACTGCAAAGAATAATATTGATAGTGCAGCAACACTTGCTGAAGTAGCAGCTGCACAAGCAGCTGGCGAAGTGGCAATTGGCAACGTTGATCAAACAGGGGTAACAAAGCCAACGGCTTCAGCGGCAATTGACAGCGCAGCCGAAGCAGCGAAGGCAGCAGTAGCAGGAAATGCTGAACTAACAGCTGAAGAAAGAGCAACGGCAAATGCTGGAATTGATGCAGCTGCACAAACGGCAAAAGAAGCCATAACGAATGCGACAACAGACGCTGAAGTAGCAGCTGCACAAGCAGCCGGCGAAGCGGCAATTAGCAATGTTGATCAAACAGGGGTAACAAAGCCAACGGCTTCAGCGGCAATTGACAGCGCAGCTGAAGCAGCGAAGGCAGCAGTAGCGGGGAATGCCGGATTAACAGCCGAAGAAAAAGCAACCGCAACGGCAGCAATTGATGCAGCTGCACAAATGAAGTAGCAGCTGCACAAGTAGCTGGTGAGACAGCAATTGGCAACGTTGATCAAACAGGGGTAACAAAGCCAACGGCTTCAGCGGCAATTGACAGCGCAGCCGAAGGCAGCAGTAGCAGTCAACGCAAACTTGACGGAAGAAGAAAAAGCAACGGCAACTGCAGCGATTGATGCAGCTGCACAAACAGCAAAAGAAGCCATAGCTAATACGACAACAGACGCTGAAGTAGCAGCTGCACAAGCAGCCGGCGAGACGGTAATTGGTAATGTTGATCAAACAGGAGTAACAAAGCCAACGGCTTCAGCGGCAATTGACAGCGCAGCCGAAGCAGCGAAGGCAGCAGTAGCGGGGAATCCCGGATTAACGGAAGAAGAAAAAGCAACGGCAACTGCAGCAATTGATGCAGCCGCACAAACGGCAAAAGAAGCCATAACGAATGTGACAACGGACGCTGAAGTAGCAGCTGCACAAGCAGCCGGCGAAGCGGCAATTAGCAATGTTGATCAAACAGAGGTAACAAAGCCGACGGCTT
>NZ_BLKA01000015.1:0-16508 GCF_010306265.1 Weissella sagaensis
TATTCGTAGCGAACAGACTATGGGCGGATTTACCAATAATTTGGCGCCGTATATAAGCTTTGGTCAGGACAACCCAGCATATCCAGCCGGCGGAGATGGGCGGAAGAAAATTCTTGCATATGCTGTACAAAATGCCCTTGTAAAGCAAAGACAGAATCAGAAATCTAAGATTACTGTCTTTTTAATTGAGGAGCCGGAGAATAGTCTTCACAAAGGGATTCAAAAGAGCTTGTCTAGGAGGTTATTTGCTGAGGATATCTATCGATACTTCTTTATGACGACTCATTCCAGTGAAATTGTTTCTGAGATGGATAGAACAATGCTGATTAGAATCTCTGATCAACGGATGATGGGAACTTTCTATAAAGTGCCAAATGAGTTTCGTGTCATAAGACAAGGATACAATGCACCGATTGCAGAGGCTTTGTTTTATGACAAAGTTTTGATTGTAGAGGGGCCCTCTGAGAAGCTATTGATTGATGCTATTGGAAAAAGTCTAGATCTTTTCCCCGAGGAGAACGGTAAGTTCGTGATGATTGCTTTTGGGATTGGGTTAAAGATTTTTTTTGACTTGTTGTCAAAGCTTGGAATTACGGTTCTGGTTCGAACAGATAACGATGTAAAACCAAATGAATCCGGCCATACGGAATATTCCTTTCCAGGAATAAAACGGTTGACCGAGTTGTATTCAGGAGGGTTAAATTATTCAACTTATTGGTCCGGCAAAAATTCGATGGAACAGGAATGTAACGAATTGGAATTTTTAAAAAGAACTGTTTACGAAAACGAAGACACAAAAACTCTTGCCCAAAATAAATTATTTTTGGCCAAAGATGATTTGGAGAACGACATGTGGAATGTTGCTCAAAATGAGATTGAGAAAGACATAAAATGTAGTTTTCTTGAGGGAAAGGACTTTGTGAAGTGGTTGCAAGCGAAAAAATCACTTCATATGTTGGAATACACCAGATTGCTTTCTCGAGATACATCGCAAAAATTGTTGGACGGGTTAGATGGACTTGAGGAGTTTTTTGGAAATGATAGATAATATTGAAGATTTGGCTGAAAGACAAGCAATTGTTGAGGCTGATGGAAATACTGTTATCCTTGCTTCTGCCGGTACGGGGAAAACACATACTATAATTGATAAGATTCTGTATATTTCTAATAATGATGGTGCATCTTTTAAGAAGATTGCAGCAATTACGTTTACCGAGAAGGCTGCTGATGAAATTAAGGACAGGCTTCATGAAAATAAAATGGAGTCACTGGTAGTAGCTAAAACAATGCATGCTTGGGTATTAAATGAGATTTTGCAACCATTCTTACCGAATATGTGTAGTTTTAATTTTGAGGGCAATATCAAATTCGGGTTTGGAAAAACAAAACCAAAGATTAAAAGTTTTGAAGAAGGCCTACACCATCTAGATAATAACGGTGAAATCTTAAGTTATGTCTCAAAACCCAAGTGGGATGTGGACCCAATCGTTCCTTATATAGAAGACGGCAATGACTTTACATTTCAACTGGCAATGATAGTGCTGACAAACAGCCAGAGCGCTTCTGATTATATAAAATCCGCCTACCGATGGATTTTTGTTGACGAGTATCAGGATGTAAATAAAGATCAGAACGCACTTATTAAATATTTAATTGATGAGTTACACATAAAGGCGGTGTTAGTCGGAGATAACAAGCAAGAAATTTACTCATTCAGAGGGTCGAACGGCAAATATTTAACAGATTTTTCAGATAGAGCGGATTTTGGGAGTTTCAGATTGACCCATAATTTTCGATCAAACGCTGGAATTGTTTCATATTCTAGATTGTTTGATTCTGCTTCTTTCGAAAAAAATGAATTTTCCATAAAGGATTGCAGAGATGTAACTTTTGTACCTGTTACAGATGAGAACTTGCAGATTGAGGAGCTTGCTTCCAGAATTATGCGTGAAAATCCCCAGGATAGCATAATGATATTGCGTAGTCAGAATGACATAATTTCTAATTTAAAATCTTCTTCTGATTTTTTTAATAAGTTTCAAACTAGGGTGAAACTGGCTTACGAGGAGAGTGACTTCGCTGCTTTTTTTTCGATGCTCATTAAAATAAGATTTAATTCAGAAATCTTATTTGGATTAACACAATTTATACCCGTTAGTATTTTCCACAAAAATTTTCAGAAGTTAAAAAATAAGTTAGATGCTGCCGTTTCCATTAATGGTGATCAGGAAAATCAAGAATTTTATGTTTATGTAAGGAGACTTAGTAACCTTGATATTTTGGAAGTCGATTGGCAAGCATTCGAGAGTTCACTGGCAGACGAAAAGCAGATTGAAACAGTCCTTGAAGGACATCAAAAATATTCAATTTTAACGGTGCACAGTGCAAAAGGGCTTGAAGCGGATCACGTCATATACTCGACGAATGATGCGTTTTGGAGAGGTGAATTTCAAGAAAATAATCATTATGTGGCCATAACAAGGGCCAAGAAAAAATTGTGGTTACTGGATACGGCACCTATGTACAAGACAAAATTGGTGTCACTTTTACAAAAGTGATGCGGAGATAATTTTGAAATGACTTTTGGTATGTGTTATGAAAAAAGTCCGTTCATGACGTTAAAGAAAGTTGAGAGTAGATTAGAATGGGCTATGCATCAAGGACAACGAATAAAAAAGTACTAAAAACTTTCGGAGCTAAGTAAGTGGCTTTATTCATCGTGGCTAATACGCTTTTAAAGCGATCTAAGTGGTCTGGTTTAAGCACCGTCTTGCCAAGATAAGGCTCGTTTAAAATCATCAATTTGTTGTTCGGCTAATTCAACTTCCGTTAAGTCTTGATCCGTGATTTTAAGTACAGCCTGTTTAGCCCTGATATTTTCTTCAACGTCAGCTAGTTCGTTTTTTAAGGCGTTAAACTGATCATTGTATTTTTTGATTTCAGCGACATTCTCAAAGGGTAAGGTTTTGTTATTTAAAATGCCTTGTTCATAAAAGGGTAGCTTTCTTGACCCAAATAGCATGTGCTAATAATTGCATAACCAATCCAAATATTATAGTTGGACTGCATGTAGACGCGATAAGCGCGAAAACTATCCAAAAGCGTCTCATGTAGACTTGTTAGCATGTTAGAATATTTAATCGGGAAAACAGCTTGTTGCACCATAACCTAGTTACCTCTTTTTTTAATCGTGGGAATCAAGTCATTACAGGTGTTATTTTAATTATAAGCCAAAAAACAGTCCCTATTATCTAATCGATAGATAATAGGGGCTGTTTTAATAGGTTTTTACAGGGGCGATATATCACAAATAGACCCCTCTTGTTGTTAAATTAATGTTCTAATTTTATATGCTAAACCAGGGAAAGCCATTATCATCTTTTCTTTCCAAACCTCTGGATCAACATCAATTGCCATAACAGGAATTAGTGCATTGATATCATCTACTGCTGTTTGGCTAATTTCAGCAGCGCCCACGAGATGATTTTGCTTGTCAAAGACTAATGATAATCGTGCGTGATCATCTGTTCCAGCATAAAAAAAGTCACCTTGAGTAATATCAATATCTTTAATTGAATAATTACTGTCTTCCTTTGCTTTATCAATACTAATTCCAGCTTGAGCGAGTTGGGGGAATGTGAACGTAACGGTTCCAATTACTGGGTACCTAAGAGGTTCAGTTGTTTTATTAGTAAGTAAGGCACTTAAGTAGTCTGCTTCAAACTGTGCCGTAGAGGTTAATGCTGGTGCGGTTTTATCAACAATATCGCCCATTGCGTAAATGTTATTTGCTGATGTGGTCAAATATTTATCAACTTTAATTCCGCGGTTGCTATACTCTACACCAGCATTATCAAGTTTCAATGCATTAATTTCAGGAACTCTACCACTGGCATTAATAACTTTATCAAAAGTGCCAAGGTTGCCGTTAGCTGATTGAATCTCATAGCCAGTTTGTGCTTCGGTAACAGCTGTAACATTTGTGTTAAATATAAAATTAATACCAAGTGAGTTTTTCATTTCATCAACTAACTGATGAACGTGTTGGCTGTAAAATCCCTCTAGCGGTTGGCCGGATCGGACAATAACGGTTACTTTAACCCCGGCAGCAGACAACAATGTAGCAAATTCCATACCAACGTAACCACTTCCGATAATTGCGACGTTCTTTGGAGTATCTTCGAGTTCAAAAAGGTTAGTACTAGTAAGTAGGTACTCGTGGCCAGGAATGTTAAGAGGATGCGGCTTTTTTCCGGTTGCGATTACAAAATTATCAGCAGTGATTTTTTTATTATTAACTTCAATGGTATGTTGATCAACAAATGATGCTTCACCCTTGATGGTAGTCGCACCCAGGCCTTCATACATACTTTGCATATTATTTAGGAATGACGCCATAGCCTTATTCTTTTGCTGAATAAGTTCTTTCCAGTCAAGCTTAGCTGGTTGAGTAATTCCCTTACCTTGCAAACGCATTGAAGTTAAGGTTGCTCGTGCTGCTCCTTCTAAGAAAATCTTGGGTTCGCAGCCTTCGTTAGGGCAAATTCCGCCAAACCGATTCTTTTCAACAACCGCGATTTTCTTTCCGCTATTCTGCATTCCCAATAGGAAACGATAAACTGATGGCCCACTGCCAATAACAACGTAGTCAAACTTCATTTATAGCTTCCCTCCATTTATTTTGTTTTCTTCTTCTTATCCTCAGTTTGCTTTTGATGTTCAGAGATAGTACAACCGTCTGGCCCACATACAGCAGCATCATTATTATCGCCAAATATTGTATTAAATTGTGGCTTATCTTCGGTCATCGTAAATTCCTCCTAATTTTCTTCTGCTTGAACTCGCTTTAAGGCTTTAACAAAAACTTCATATGGTTGGGCACCACTAATTGCATACTTATTATTGATTACAAAAAAAGGTGCAGCATGAATACCGGATTGTTGAGCCTCTGCCTCGTCATTGACCACAGCTTGATGATATTGGTTAGAATTAAGCACTTTTTCTACTTCGTCTTTAGCAAGCCCAGCTTCCATTGCCGCATTTAATAGCACATCATGGTCAGAAATCGATTGACCATCACTAAAGTAAACTTGGTAGAAGCGTCTAATTACTCGTTCAGTCAAATCAGGATCATTTTTAGTTTCTGCGAATTTAATAATCCGGTGCGCATCCATACTATTTGTAGGTACTACACTGTCAAGATCCATTGGTAGACCATCGTTATGCGCCATTTGTTCGATGTAAGCCATTTGCTTTTTGGCCTGTGGCTCCATTGCCTTATTTCCCTGAGTGAAGTGATTAATGTATCCTTCATCGGTTTCCTTTGGTGTTGCAGGGTTAAGCTCGAATGATTTGAACTCTAATTCAGTTGTGTCATAAATACCAATTTCCTTCATTGCTCGTTTCATTCGGTTAGAACCGATATAACAAAAGGGGCAAGCAATGTCTGACCAATATTTGATTTCCATAAAGTAATTTTCCTCTCTTTAATCTTTAACCGTTTGCCGATGCTTTATGGCTTCGAAATATTCAAAGGCGTTTTGCCCAGCAATACCACCATCGCCAACCGCAGTTGTAATTTGCCGCAGTTGCTTTTGCCGGACATCACCAATTGCATAGATTCCAGGAATTGTTGTTTCCATTTGATCGTTAGTTATAATCCAACCAGCTTGATCGGTAATATTTAAATTATTGAAAATTTGGCTATTTGGAAAGTTACCGACATAAACGAAAACTCCATCAGTGTCTAGGGTTGTATCATCACCGACCTGATTGTTATGAATTTTTACTCCAGTAACATGATTTTCATCACCTAAAATCTCTGTCACACTAGTATTCCAAGTGAAATCTGTCTTATCGTTATCAAAAGCACGATTTTGTAATACCTTTTGTGCCCGTAACTGATCGCGACGATGAATGACATTAACTCCATCAGTGACATTAGCTAAGTACAATCCTTCAGAAATTGCTGAATCACCACCGCCAACTACAGTCACGTTCTTTCCTTTAAAGAAAGAACCATCACATACTGCACAGTAAGAAACCCCTTTTCCGGAGAACTTTTCTTCACCTGGTACACCTAATTTTCGATTATTAGATCCTGTTGCAATAATTACTGCGCTTGCTACTAACTCGTCACTATCGGTTTGAATATGCTTCATTTGTTGATCATCAACGGTAACGTTTTGGACATCACCATATACAAAATTTACTCCGGCCTTAACGGTTCCTTGATACATTTTCTCACCAAGTTCAGGACCCTTAATTGTTGTAAAACCAGGGTAGTTTTCAATGTCATCGGTGTTGTTCATTTGTCCACCATAAATACCGCGATCAAGCATTGCTACATTTAAATTAGCTCGTGCTGCATATAAGGCAGCGGTCATTCCACCAGGACCGGCCCCAATCACTACTACATCATATTTCCTCATTAAATTTCACTCCAATCTACTTATTAGTCGTCACGTAACGCTAATCCCTTATCCAATGAACGATTAACAATGACTTCTTGTGAATCAATAATGGTTAACCACTATATAATCTAAATGGTCTTGGTCTTTATGGGTTTCAGTTTTCTTATTAAGGAGTCGGACATAACTTTCAGTTGCTAACGTCCCCATACCGCCAAGAATAGTTAAAAAATTCTTCATTAGTTAATAGTGTTGGTAATGAAGTTTTCGACTTCTTCTTTAGTCTTCCGATCTTTATTGACAAGTCTTCCGATTTCTTGCCCATCTCTAAAAATAACGAAGCTTGGAATACCAAAGATGTTTAGTTCTTGAGCCAATTCGGTATTCTCATCACGATCGACACTGATGAAAGTGTAATCTTTGAATTCTTGTTCAATTTCTGGTAGATGAGGCTTGATAAAGCTACAATCAGGGCACCAAGAAGCTATAAAAACTAAAATATATTTTCCATTCTTCAGTTTTTTATCAAATTCTTTTTTATTCATTACTGATAGTTGTTCGATTTAGCTTCTCCCCTCTTAACCTAATTAGTATATTGAGCAAGAACGGTTTTAAGTTGGTCCTTACTTTGGAGGCCAACCAGCTTATCAACTACTTGGCCATCTTTTTTGATAATTAAGGTTGGAATAGACATAATTCCAAATTCCATTGGTGTTTCTTGATTTGCATCTACGTCCATTTTAGTGATTTTGACTTTATCGCCAATTTCTTTATCAAGTTGTTCAATAATCGGTCCTTGCATTCGACATGGAGGACACCAAGTAGCCCAAAAATCAGTTAATGTAACACCGGTACTAGTTTCTTTCACAAAGTCTTTGTCAGTTAAGTTCTTAACCATAAGAGTCGCTCCTTTATAGGTAATATTTAATTAAAGTTGTTAATTGTGATTGATCAATAAAACGGGTAATTTTTTCAACGATTTTTCCATCACGCAGCAAAATAGTACTGGGTGCGGAATAAACATTGTATTTTTTTGCTAGTTCTGGGTGAGCATCTGAATTCACTACCCGAACGTTTAAATATGAATTAAAGTCATGGCTAATCTTATTTATTATTGGTCGCTGCGTATAACACTGGGCGCACCAATTATTCTCAAAATTAATTAAGGTTAGCGTTTTATCAATAGTAGACAAGTTATGTCACTGCCTTTCAAGTATTCAATTGTTAGCTTGAATAGTTTAATAATATCACATACTTTTTGTAAGTCAATATAAAAGCACGATTTAATCAATAAATGACTAAATCGTGCTTAAACTGTTTATTCTGTTATTTTATTCCAATAATAGTAACTTGAATTTAAACTAACTGCGTCAAAACCATTTCTATTTAAGATCTGTGTGGCAATGTTGGAATTAGCACATAGTCTTCCACGGCAATAAACAATAATTTTTTGATCTTTAGGTAATTTGGGCATTGATTCTTTTAATGTTTCCAATGGGACATTAATTGCCGATTGTATGTGGCCTGCTGCATATTCATCAGAAGGTCGTACATCAAGGACAAAGCAATTTTTGTATTCTTCTTGAGCTTGCTTTAACGAAATGGTTTTAACGTTATCTTGAGCGTCTGATTTATCCTGAATTGTTTTCATATCTGAAAGTTCACTGTTGCCAATGTCGGTTAATAGGTGCACAAGATCACTAATTTTGGGAGAACTAAGGCTATAAATAATATGATTGCCTTTTCGTTTTGTTTTAACCAGATGACTGTCCTTCAATATTTGTAGATGGCGTGAGGCGTTAGCTACACTTATTCCGACCCCGTTGGCAATAGTTTCAACTGATTTGGGTGCTTGAGTTAAAAGATCAAGAATTTCTAATCGTCGATCACTGCTTAGCCCCTTACCAATTTTAGACAGTTCTTCATATAGTCCATTTTTGTAGTTAACTGCTTGTTCAAACATTTTCTCCCCACCTTTTCAACTATTTTGTTGAATAGTTTACCAGTTTTCCTATGAAATTGAAATTCAATATTATTAGTTAATAAATTAATGGGCCTTGTCTTTTTAGATTTAGGAGTCATCCTATAATTATAGACCCAAAAAATTATATCTCATACATTTTATGTATTATGGCTAATGTAGGTAAAATACATGGTAAACTGTGTAAGATACAGTTTAACCTAATGATAGAAGGGACGAAATGCTATGAGCACTTTGAAAAAAAACATAGATACTAAGCATTTCAATATCGATAATCGTCGATATATTGGAAATAAGAATAAGTTGATGCCATGGATTAGTTCACTAATCCATGAAAAGACAAAAGGTACATCTTTTTTTGACGTTTTTGCTGGAACAGGCTCAGTTACAGAATGGGAACTGCCGGACTTCGAGACTTTTTATATAAATGATTTTTTGTTTAGCAATGAGATTATCTTCAAGGCTTTTTTTGGAAATGAAGCATATGATCCCGATAAGCTAGATGAATTATCTGTGGAATATAATCAAATTAACGAACGTCGTGAGGATGATGACTACTTCTCTACAAATTATGGGGACAAATTTTTTAGTTATAACGACGCATTAAAAATTGGAGAAATACGTGAACGAATAGAAAAATCGATCTCATTGAATGATCGTGAGCGAAGTATATTAATAGCTTCATTAGTTTATTCAGCAGATAGGGTAGCCAATACGGTAGGTCACTACGATGCATACAGAAAGATTAATGAAATCCCTGACAAATTCGTTTTTGGTCTGATTACTCCAGAGCAAACAACTGGTAAGAAAATCAATATTTATCGGCGTGATGCTAATGAACTAATTCGTGAAATAAACGCAGATGTAGTATTCCTAGATCCACCATACAATTCACGTCAATATAGTCGTTTCTACCATGTCTTAGAAGCAATCGTGAAGTGGGATAAGCCACAACTATTTGGTGTGGCTATGAAACCCAAAGCCGAAAATATATCCGATTATTCCAAAAATTCAGCACCAATGGTGTTTGACGATTTGATTAAGAATATAAATGGACGGTATATAGTAGTTACATACAATAATACGTATGAGAATGCGAATTCGTCTAGTTCACGTAATAAGATTACACACGAACAGATTTTGAAATCATTGAACTCAGTTGGTAATACACAAGTATTTAACAAAAACTATAAGTCATTTAATTCGGGAAATACTGATTTAGGTGATCATAAGGAGTTTGTATTTATTACCGAGGTAATAAATCATGGATAAATTGAGATCACCATTGTTTTATGTTGGTGATAAGTATAAGTTGATGCCGCAACTATTAACTTTATTCCCAACTAACATCAACACATTCTATGATGTCTTTGTTGGTGGCGGATCTGCATCTTTGAATACGAACGCGCAGCAGTATCAATTTAATGATTTCGATAGTAAAATTATGGCATTACATAAGTATTTGCTTGAACGCACACAGAATATTGATTTATTTCTGAATGATATGTATTCGCTTATTGATAAATATGGATTGACGCACTCTGAATTGCGGGAACACCCAAAATTAGCAGAATATAAATCCCAGTATAAGAAAACGTATTTTGCAAAGATGAACAAGAATGCATACATGCAGTTGCGAGATGATTACAACAAAAACACAACTGAAATTTCTCTATTGTACCTTTTACTGGTATACGGATTTAACCACATGACCAGATTTAATTCATCAGGAATGTTTAACTTACCAGTTGGGAATGTAGATTGGAATAAAAATGTCACAAATGCTTTGAAATTCTATGGGGATTTTGCCGCTGCTAACAAACCTAAACTATGCAACGAAGATTTTGAAGATTTTATAAAGTCACGAGACTACCAACCCAATGATTTTGTATATCTTGATCCTCCTTATTTAATAACATTTTCAGAATATAATAAAAATTGGGGGGAAGATGAAGAGTTACGTTTGTATTCTGTTATTGATTGGTTAACTAGCAGGGGAATCCAATGGGGATTATCAAATATTTTAGACTACAAAGGCCGTCGCAATGACATCTTGTATAACTGGATGGTTAAATATGACGTTCACGAAATAAGCAGTAACTATATTTCACGATTTGATAACACAATTAAGAATTCGAAAGAGGTCTACATTACTAATGTCAGCACGGAGATTTAACAAAAAAGCACTATTGTTAGCCACAACTGTTCGTAATCCTGAACGTTTCCCAGCTTTCTTAGCTGCTTTAAAACCCTTCGATGGAACCATATTCGATGAATCAGTTGCTCGCAAGGTTGCTCAAACATTGATTCGAATACGTGAATACAACCCAAATACTGCCATCAATAATGTAACTGAACTCACAAAATATAAAGGTACTGATGACGAAATGAGCGATAATGATGCCCTTACAGCTGTAAATTGGGCGTTAGAACATCTTTCAGGACATGGAGTTGGTGGTTTTCCAAAGAAGTCTTGGGGTGGTCGTGCAGTTGAATGGTTTGGCCTAATGCAGGAGCTTGGTGCCGTTCGTATTGAAAAAGACAAAGAAATTAAGTTCTCTTCTTTCGGAAATGATATGGCTCGCGTATATAGCGATGAATCTGTTCAGAACGCTGATGCATTAGTTGCCAATTTCTGGCTCAACGGAATGATGAAGTTACAACCAAAATCACCATTTCGATCAGGTACTATTGAAAATCGGCCCTTTGTATTAATGCTGGACGTTATTTTGAAACTGTCTGATAAATTTGGGCCTGATGATCCTGGCCTTTCACGGGCCGAAATATCCCTCTTGTTAAATTGGGACGGTAGTGATGCGCAAGAATTTTTAGACTATATCTTAAACATTCGTAGTCGTTTTGGTAAACAAATAAGTTCTGATTTGGTGTATGAGCTTGTTATGAACAATGATCATATGCTAAAGGGAGAATCTGAAACTAGATTCAAGAAGCCTCAAATTGTACAAGATATCGTTGATGACTGGATGCGTAAATCACGGATGACTGGTATTATACAGCTTAGGGGCCTTGGTCGTTACCTGGATATTCTCCCAGAAGAAGAAGATAAAGCACGTTATATCGTTAAGAATTATGGTGTGTTTAATGACACCATGGATATGGACCAGTACTTTTCATCTGTTTCTACGTTTGACGAGAATATTCGATTTTATGAGGCTGCTCCTGTTGTCGATCACATTGACGAAAAGATGAAGGCAATTAATCAATTTGCTGATGAGTTATCATGGGACGAACTTGTTTACGAATTAAGCGTGTTAAATGGCGGAAACAAATCTTCAAAACATGATTTGTTAAAGCTAATTCGTGATCCATTACGTTTTGAGTTTTTATCCGCAATTGCGACTCGTAAGAGTTTTCCGAAGGCATTAATTGAGGCAAACTACTCAGCAGATGATGAGGGCCTACCAAAATCTACAGCAATTGGAAATATTCCTGATTTATTTGCTAAGGACGATACAACTGGGGTTACTATCGAAGTAACATTGCAAACTAGTAAATCTCAGGCAACAAATGAAATCCCAGCAATTTCACGTCATCTGGCTGCTATAAAAAAACAATATGACCGAGATGACTATTTTACAGTGTTTGTTGCTAAGGGCTTGCACCCGGATTCTCAATTTATGGCTGACTTTGCCTATGCACGGGATAGACAATTAATTTCGACATATGGCATCACCGAATTTGCAAAAAAAATGAGACATTCTTCTAATATTTCTGATCTTAGAAAAAAACCAGAAAGTAATTTTTTAAAAAATCTAACGTTGATTAAATAACGTGTTCTATAAGAATATACGTTTAATCATGTTCTTTATAAGAAAAGGGCACAAGTTATCTAGTTTATTGATAACTTGTGCCTTTTTAACAAATAATCGAAACGCTTTTGTATTTTATATCGGGTATTAAATGACGAAATTATTTACCAAAATGCCACCATTTTTTACTTTGCTTTTGATCCCCTTTTACTCTATTTTCTACTGCGTTATCTTTTTGAATAAAATCGTCTCCTTCACTACCCTGAGTTGACATAGCTACCGATTTTAATTCTTTGATTTCTGACTTGTACTCATCTAGCAGCTTTTTGTCTTGCAAGGCCAATCGTTGTTGCTGGTCTAGTAAGTTTTGTGTCTGATTCTGAATTTCAACTAGACTTTTTATCTGTTCATCTTTAATCGATAACTGACCATCTTTTTTATTCAGTTGTTCTTTCAAATAACTGATTTGATCAGACTTTTCATCAATTAGTTTATTTTTCTCAGTGTCTAATAAACTATCTAATTCGTGTCTATTTTGGATATCAGATGCATCTAATTCAACCGCCGAATTGTATCCCATGCTTGATTTTATCTTTGATATAGCAGACTTATCAAGATATATAGTACCGTCCAATCTTTTTATCAAATCTGTATCTAATTTAGACACTTGATAATGTATTTTCTTTTTTGAGACGCCCAACTCTTCAGCGAGTTCTCGAATTGTTTTTAAATTGTCACTCATGATCTATATCCTGCCTTTTAACGATTGGTAGATACTGTTCAATCGATTTTTTAAGATACTTAGCAATATTCTTTTTAGAATAGTCATCTTGTTTATCTCGGATATATGCTAAGTGTTCTTTCACGCCCTTTAAACCACGTAACTCTTTTAATTCGTCATAGAGTGGATAAACATTTTTCTGTAGACCTGACAAAATAGCCGTATCCGTCAAATCAATATATGACAATAGGAAATGTTCCATCAGTAACTTTGTATATGGACTTTTTATAGCCTTAACTGTCAACATATCTTCTGTCTCTTCTTGACGTATCTTATCGTCAATATAGGCTGGATCATATTGTTTGTAACTGATATCCTCAGCCACTTGTTTTTTAGTGATATGAAAGACAATGCTATCGATGCTACGTCCTTTTTTGATTTTTTCGTATGTTACGTTAAGTGTTGTATGATTTGTGATTTCGGAGAGCGGTTCCTTTAGTACCCACTTTTCAAAATTATAAAATCGTTTATATTCATCAACTGTATCAGTCATTTGACGTAAATCCTGAATACTCATGGTGGGATTGCGGTAACTTTCAACTTGTTTCTCTCTTCGCCCACCTTTAACACTATAGTGATCATATTGGTTGTAATTCATTGATAACCAGCGATACAAAATAATTGCATACTTACTATTCAATTCTGCAATATCTGACAAGGCATGTTGCGTAAAATTGGTTTTAAGATTGATTAAGTAAGGCATGATTTCACGATGAAATTCAATTTTTACTTCGTCATTATAATCTGTCCATTCCACATAAGGGATTGGCACAATACTAACAAACTTAAAACCTTTATCGTGTTCTTTCTTAATCTGAAAAAAAGCTTGTTTCTGCATTTTTTCAATGGCTTCTTTAAAGCGAGAATGTTTATTGCTATCATCCACGTTAAAAAAAGCAAACATCTCTCGCTTTGATAAATAAACTGTATGATCTTCTGGGGGATTTTCCGTATCTATTAGGGAAACGGCTAATTCAAACATTTTCAATGGGGTTTTATCCATTTTCGCAATGCTGGTAATTAAAGAATTATGTTCCACTACTTTTCTTTTTGATAATTCATTCAAGGTCTGTACCTGCCCTGTTTTTAATTCTGGTATAATAGCCATATAAAGGCGCTCCTTTGCGTGTTTGGATTAAGCATGAAGAATGTCTGGCCAAAGATAATTTCTTCATGCTTTTATTATAGCAAACAAGACTAGTTTTTTACATTTTTTCTAGTCTTATGCATAGTATTTTCTAGTCTTATGCATAGTATTTTCTAGTCTTATGCATAGTATTTTCTAGTCTTATTATTCTCTAAACCCTTGATAATACTGACTATATCACCGCGCAAAAGAACAAAAGATTAAAATATAAAAGATAAACTTATAATAGGCTGCGCCTTTTTCCTGCTGAAAAATAAAATCAAAAGATTGACCATACCTAATTTGTAACCGCTGTTTTTAAGGCCATATAAGCGCTTCTAAGCGCAATTAAGCATCATCCATATAAAATACTGTATGTAACGAATAAAACGCCATAAAAGACTTACAAGGAGCTTTTTATGGCGTTTTATTCGTTATAGGTGTTTTTTCGCAGAATATGATTAATGGCTTACTAACCCATAATATTTTATCTAAATACGAGTTTAACGTATCTATCCACAATCGAATCACTAGTCTATTCTGAAAATCGTATGACTCAGAACAGTAATGCCTAGTCATTTTATTAAATGGCCATAAGATCACAAAATAATGGCATTAAATCTTAAAAAAGTTGAATGTACAAGCAATTATTTGCAAGAATCATAACCGAATGAAATGAGGGCAATGCGCACTTACACATCACTTTAAAAAAGTGATGAAATTGCTCTCCTGATTACGTCAGAATGCGCACTTACACCCCACCCAATTTTTGGGCGTGTTTTGTGCTTAAAATGTGTACCAGAAGTTACCGGTGGCAACAACTTAACTAACCGCCCGTTGGTTGGTAGAAACACAAAAAGGTTTAGTGATTATCCACTAAACCTTTTTGTGTTGTAAGAGTGTATTGATAAGTATAGATATGTTCTGTGGGTTACAACTGATCTATCGTGAGCTGGTTAAAGCGAACTTAATTAGACCCTAATAGATTAGTTGAGCTAATTTTAAAGTGGCTGGTAAATAAAAAGCTAGTTA
Source organism: Weissella sagaensis (assembly GCF_010306265.1). Lineage (NCBI taxonomy): Bacteria > Bacillati > Bacillota > Bacilli > Lactobacillales > Lactobacillaceae > Weissella > Weissella sagaensis. The sequence goes on from NZ_BLKA01000015.1 coordinate 15,101, forward strand.
TTGCCCTAATTTGGATCGATAACTAGCTTTTTATTGTTGTTGATATAGCGAATTGCTAAGAATATTTTGTGAGGACAAGGCAATTGTACCGCCAAATATCCAAATAGATAGTGTCATTTTTGACCTGTTTGCGAGTAATTGGTCTAAATTGTGAAAAAGCCCGAAAATGACGTTTGTGAAACGCCGTTTCGGGCTTTTTTGGTATTTGTGAATGGGTGTCACTGCACAAAGTGCTGTAAATTGCGCCATGACAGGCACTAATAATCGACGTTATGTTAAATCGCTTTGGTATAGGTTTAAAAATTGTAATATTTTGTCTATTTAGAACTTGTCTTGTTAAACGGTCTCCTTTTTTAGATATTAGAGTAAACTAGTGTAAGTAAGGACATCAGGTTTCATTTTTTAGTTTGTAGTAATTGCAATAATTTATGGCATCGCGTATCTTGCTGTGATTATCTAAATTGTTATGTACGTGAAAATGAGCACAAAGCATTAAGTATTTCGTATAATGTCGTTTTGTGCTTGAACAAGGCCATTAGATAATATGAGAAGGTAGTTATCTTAGTGAAGAGGAGTGGTAGAAATGAAATTTGATAAGATTGAGATTGAGAACTACAGAAATTTTGAAAGTGTAACAACGGCATTGAACAATAAAAATGTTGTTTTTGGATTAAATGATTCTGGAAAAACGAATTTTTTGACCGCAATAAGAACAGTTATGGATTATCGATTTCGAAACAACATCAGCGAAAACGATTTTTTTGAATTGAACACGCAAAAAGTTATCCGGATTAAAATACGTTTAAAAATTGATTTAGACGATGAAGACAGCCAACACCTGGTCAGTGAGATGAAGAGTGCTCGAACTGATAAAGGAGAATCTGAATTCGTATATGTATTGCTTGTTTCCAAATGGGATGATCAAAATATGATGGCCAATACAGAAATTTTTTGGGGTAATGACCCGGATGACGGAAATTTGATTCAAGTTCCAGCGGTAGGCCTGAATAGAACACAAATTGATAGTGTTTTTGATGTAGTATATTTGGATAGCCTGACTGATGGCGGAAAATCATTTAACACATATCGGAGAGGAATTGACACTTCTACAAGTACAGGTGATGAAGATTTGGCGAAAAAAATTGCAGAAAAATTTTCTGACATCAATCATCTAGTCGCTTCGGCTGAAGCTATCAAAAGTGCTCAACATATACTAACTGATGAATACAGGAATCTTCGACAGGAAGAGGCAAATGTAGTTATTCGTAGCGAACAGACTATGGGCGGATTTACCAATAATTTGGCGCCGTATATAAGCTTTGGTCAGGACAACCCAGCATATCCAGCCGGCGGAGATGGGCGGAAGAAAATTCTTGCATATGCTGTACAAAATGCCCTTGTAAAGCAA
>NZ_BLKA01000016.1:0-3124 GCF_010306265.1 Weissella sagaensis
TATTTTTGCCTTACACCACTTGCTACTTGGTTAAGTCCTCGAACCATTAGTACTAGTCCGCTCCATACGTCACCGTACTGCCACTTCTAGCCTATCTACCTTATCATCTATAAGGGGTCTTACTTCATTTCTGAATGGGAAATCTCATCTCGAGGCGAGTTTCACACTTAGATGCTTTCAGCGTTTATCTCATCCGTACATAGCTACTCAGCGATGCTCCTGGCGGAACAACTGATACACCAGTGGTACGTCCACCCCGGTCCTCTCGTACTAAGGGCAGCTCCTCTCAAATTTCCTACGCCCGCGACGGATAGGGACCGAACTGTCTCACGACGTTCTGAACCCAGCTCGCGTACCGCTTTAATGGGCGAACAGCCCAACCCTTGGGACCGACTACAGCCCCAGGATGCGATGAGCCGACATCGAGGTGCCAAACCTCCCCGTCGATGTGGACTCTTGGGGGAGATAAGCCTGTTATCCCCAGGGTAGCTTTTGTCCGTTGAGCGATGGCCCTTCCATGCGGAACCACCGGATCACTAAGCCCTACTTTCGTACCTGCTCGACTGGTAAGTCTCACAGTCAAGCTCCCTTGTGCCTTTACACTCTGCGAATGATTTCCAACCATTCTGAGGGAACCTTTGGGCGCCTCCGTTACTTTTTAGGAGGCGACCGCCCCAGTCAAACTGCCTGCCAGACACTGTCTTCCACCACGCTTAGTGGTGTGAGTTAGAGTGTTCATACAACGAGGGTAGTATCCCACGTTTGCCTCCATCGAAACTAGCGTCCCGATTTCTACGGCTCCTACCTATGCTGTACAAGCTGCACAAACACTCAATATCAAGCTACAGTAAAGCTCCATGGGGTCTTTCCGTCCTGTCGCGGGTAACCCGCATCTTCACGGGTCTTTAAATTTCACCGAGTCTCTCGTTGAGACAGCGCCCAGATCGTTACACCTTTCGTGCGGGTCGGAACTTACCCGACAAGGAATTTCGCTACCTTAGGACCGTTATAGTTACGGCCGCCGTTTACTGGGGCTTCAATTCGTACCTTCGCCGAAGCTAAGCACTCCTTTTAACCTTCCAGCACCGGGCAGGTGTCAGCCCCTATACGTCATCTTACGATTTTGCAGAAACCTGTGTTTTTGATAAACAGTCGCCTGGGCCTATTCACTGCGGCTCAGCTTACGCTGAGCACCCCTTCTCCCGAAGTTACGGGGTCATTTTGCCGAGTTCCTTAACGAGAGTTCACTCGCTCACCTTAGGATGCTCTCCTCGACTACCTGTGTCGGTTTGCGGTACGGGCAGGTAAACACTAACTAGAAGCTTTTCTCGGCAGCGTGACATCACAGACTTCCCTACTTTATTTCGGTCCTTATCACAACTTGTCCTATTAGAAGCAAGCATTTAACTCACTTCAAGACTCATTGCTTAACCCAGCATTTCCAATCGCTGGGATCTGTTAGCCTTCTGCGTCCCTCCATCGTTCAAACATGTTCACCTGGTACAGGAATCTCAACCTGTTAGCCATCGACTACGCCTTTCGGCCTCGCCTTAGGTCCCGACTAACCCTGGGAGGACGAGCCTTCCCCAGGAAACCTTAGTCATACGGTGGACAGGATTCTCACCTGTCTTTCGCTACTCATACCGGCATTCTCACTTCTAAGCGCTCCACCAGTCCTCACGATCTGACTTCATTGCGCTTAGAACGCTCTCCTATCGCGCCACTTACGTGGCACCCGTAGTTTCGGTGGTGTGTTTAGCCCCGGTACATTTTCGGCGCAGAATCACTCGACTAGTGAGCTATTACGCACTCTTTAAATGGTGGCTGCTTCTGAGCCAACATCCTAGTTGTCTATGCAACTTCACATCCTTTTCCACTTAACACACACTTAGGGACCTTAACTGACGATCTGGGCTGTTCCCCTTTCGACAATGGATCTTATCACTCACTGTCTGACTCCCGGACATACGTGATTGGCATTCGGAGTTTATCTTAATTTGGTAACCCGAGATGGGCCCCGCACCAAAACAGTGCTCTACCTCCAACACGCTATCTTCCGAGGCTAGCCCTAAAGCTATTTCGGAGAGAACCAGCTATCTCCAAGTTCGATTGGAATTTCACCGCTACCCACACCTCATCCCAACATTTTTCAACATGTACGGGTTCGGGCCTCCAGTGCGTTTTACCGCACCTTCACCCTGGACATGGGTAGGTCACCTGGTTTCGGGTCTACAACAACATACTCAGACGCCCATTTCAGACTCGCTTTCGCTACGGCTCCGGTCTTTCCACCTTAACCTTGCATGTTATCGTAACTCGCCGGTTCATTCTACAAAAGGCACGCTATCACCCATTAACGGGCTCTAACTTGTTGTAGGCACATGGTTTCAGGAACTATTTCACTCCCCTTCCGGGGTGCTTTTCACCTTTCCCTCACGGTACTGGTTCACTATCGGTCACTAGGGAGTATTTAGCCTTACGAGATGGTCCTCGCAGATTCCGACCGGATTTCACGTGTCCGGCCGTACTCAGGATCCTGCACGGGAGTTTGCTTACTTTCGCATACGGGGCTATCACCCTGTTTCGCTCAGCTTCCCAGCTGATTCTGCTAATAAACAAATTTGTAACTCCACAACGGCAGTCCTACAACCCCAAAGTGCAAGCACTCTGGTTTGGGCTCCTCCGTGTTCGCTCGCCGCTACTGACGGAATCGATTTTTCTTTCTTCTCCTGTTGCTAATGAGATGTTTCAGTTCACAACGTCTACCTTCGCTTAGCTATAGATTCACTAAACGATAACTTGCATAACAAGTTGGGTTCCCCCATTCGGAAATCCCCGGATCAAAGCTTACTTACAGCTCCCCGAGGCATATCGGTGTTAGTCCCGTCCTTCATCGGCTCCTAGTGCCAAGGCATTCACCATGCGCCCTTAATAACTTAACCGATCAACAAATTGTTGATGATTTCGTTTGAGTATTGTGACTCGAAGGTCACAAGCGATTTTAAACTTATTTAAAAAACTCAAAAAATTACGCGGTGTATTTTTTCGGCTCAATTTAATTGATATGATCAATATAAATGAATTTAAAAATTTACAATTATGATTCAGTTTTCAAAGAACTAAT
>NZ_BLKA01000017.1:0-3118 GCF_010306265.1 Weissella sagaensis
GAATAGATCTTTTCTCTTCACGATGCATCTTCACAATGCTGGCTTTAAAATCATCTTGATATCGTTTCATTGGAATGCTCCTATCTTGTTTTATTAATTATGGCACAACTGTTCAGAAATTTATGTACCAAATACTAGGATAGGAGCAGGATATTATCTTTAATACTATTGTTCCCAATATGCAAAGAATAAAACGTTTCCCAATAAATGGTATTACAGAAAATGATAGATTTGACGAAAAAGTCATGGCTCTGTATTCAACAGTTACAGATGAATTTTTAAATCGTATCTACGAATTCAAATAAAAGGAGAGTACAATGGCAGGTAACGGTTATTTACAAAGAAGAGTATCAGGTGCAGTTAAACCAGAAAAACAATATGAAGAAAAAAGCATTGAACTTACACCTAAACCAATAGAAACTAAACAAAAGCAAAATAATAAAAAAGTATTTGCAAATCAACAAAAATCTATAAAAATTCCACAAGAAACATACGTAGAATTAAATGTGTTAAAGAATATGCAACGACTAAAATTTGATTATGAAGCTATACAATTTATTGTTAGTCAATATTACAATACGTTATCAACCGAAGAAAAGAAACGTTTTAATATTCTCAAAGACAACCTATAACAAATTGGTATAGATTGTGAAAAAACCTAAATCTGACTTTGTGAACTGTCGGAAAAGGGCAGGGGGATCAAAATTCACAAGGGGTATTTCACAACGAGCGAGAGCGGTTGCTATAACGGCTACTTTGGGTAAGACACGTTATGTTAACTCAAATTGGTCTACAGACCTAAATATGAAATTACGATTACCTGGTCCTATGCCACATCGTAAGATTAACATTTTCTAGTCAGTTCTAACAATAAAACAACAACGTATAATATTTGGAGATATCAGGGAGAAAAAAGTTGAAAAAATTACTAATTGTTACCATTTCGATAACATCAGTCATGGTATTAGGAACAAAAACGTCAGTCGTAGATGCTGATATTATTCAAAGTTCCGCTACACAAAACCTAACTACCACTGAAGATTGGCTACCTGATCAACAGCTAAAAGATATTTTAACACGACAACTTGGTACGGAAGTGACACAACAAAATATTCAAACCATCACTTCTCTCAATTTATCATATGAAAATGTCACTAATTTAAAGGGATTAGAGTACGCTACTAATCTGCAGTCTTTAGATTTATCTGGAAGTAATATCTCTGATTTAATGCCACTACAAAATTTACATCAGTTAACAGTCTTAAATCTTAGACTAAATAAAGCAAGTATTCCGCCTGATCTGGCACCTATTGAAAATTTAAAATTACAAAGTTTGAATCTTTTCGCTGATGATTATGGTAACTATGTATCACGAATTATGCCTATCAGAAATATGACAACATTATCGTCTCTGGATTTGGGCCACAATGCATTGAATGATCTGAATATCATTCACAATCTAAAAAATTTGACCTATTTATCGTTATCCAAAAATAATTTACAGAACCTAGATGGATTATCTCAAATTTCCAATATAGAGACATTACAATTGGAATATAATAAACTGTCAAATATTGATCAATTATCTAAAATGAAGCATTTAAAATACCTATCCCTAGGTGATAACAGTGTTTCTGATCTAACGCCATTGAAAAACATTAGCACATTACAGGAACTAACCTTATCCCAAATGTCATTGACAAACACTAATCTAAATAGCCTCAGTAATCTATCGAATTTGACCAAGTTGTCTATTGACTTCAATGATAAAATAACTAGTTTAACAGCTCTTACTAACTTAACTAACCTACAACAGTTAGACTTTAGTAAGACATCAGTATCTGATTTATCTCCTGTATCAAGCTTAAAGAACTTAACAAATTTATCTTTTTCCAACGCGTCTGTGTCGGATATATCTCCTTTACGTTCTTTAAATAACTTGACTACTCTCAATATGCTCAGAAATCATATTTATGACATTAGTCCATTGGCGCAATTGAAAAAATTAGTCACGGTTAATGCTAAATATCAAACTGTTATTCTACCTAATGTTAATTACACTTCACAAGGTGAAGCACTCAGTATTCCATTTTCTGTGGTCGATAACCTAGGTAATGTACTACCACTAACCTATAGTTCTGGCATTAATGCTGATAGCTTTACTCCTGGTGCAATAAAAATATATCATCCTAAAGAGGCTGGTAGTGCTTACTTCTCTTGGGATAACTCTACTTCCAGTAGTACATTTAATAAATTTAATGGTACCGTTGAACAGCCAGTAACTCTATCAAATAATTCTTATGCTAAAGAAAAAGTAACCATTGCTATTCTAAAAGGTGATGGCAGTGGGTACACATCTGTGGCAAGCAATTTTATACAAAAACAAGCTACTATCATAACTGATCCAGTTACAAATAAAAAGTCTCTGGAGATCACAGCTGTTGTGCCCAAAGAGTATGGAGAAAATAGTATTCTCTTTCAATCAGCAAGCAAAACGGAAACATCTGTGGTAGGAAATGCACTACATATTATTAGCACAGTTCCTCTGACTGCACATGACTTGCAGTCTGGAAGCATCCTAGAAACTATCCATGTTAATATTGCTAGCTTATCGTACAACCATATTTACCAAATATATATAGCCATAAATTCTGATCAAAAAAGCACCTCGGACCCTAACAATGAAGACACGCAAAAAAATGCCAAATCAACAGTGACATCATCACAAATTGTTTCTAACCCAATTACGGGTAATGGAACTCCTGGTGACACTATCGTCTTGACTGATAAAGATGGTAATAAGTTAGGTGAAGGTACTGTTGGTGAGGATGGTAAGTATTCAATCACACCTTCTCGTCCTACTACTGAAGGTGAAGCTATCACTGCTACACCAACTGACAAGGATGGTAACACTGGTACTCCTGCTACTGAAAACGTTGAAAAAACTGACACAGGTAACACCGGAGCTACCGGCGATACTGGAGCAACTGACAAGGATGGTAACACTGGTACTCCTGCTACTGAAAACGTTGAAAAAACTGACACAGGTAACACCGGAGCTACCGGCGATACTGGAGTAACTGGCGATACTGGGGCAACTGGCAATACAGGAGCTACA
>NZ_BLKA01000018.1:0-2085 GCF_010306265.1 Weissella sagaensis
GAACTACGTTCACTCAATCATAAAAACGTGTCGTGATGATGACACTGAGGTCACACCTGTTCCCATACCGAACACAGAAGTTAAGCTCAGTAGTGCCAAAAGTAGTTGGAGGATCGCCTCCTGCGAGGATAGGACGTCGCGATGCAATTTGGAAAGAGTTCACAGTAAAATGTGAACTCTTTTTTTGTGTACAAATACAATAAATACCGTCTTTTTAAGTAGGGTGCTTAGATTTAAAATTTATTGATTGAAAAAAATCTATCAACAACGGGATTTATTATTGACTAGAATGAATAATAAAAAATTGATAAGCCACATATTTGGATGCTATAAAAAGAAGTACTGAATAAATTTCATGTTTTTAAATTTGAAGTCAATCTAGTACAGCATAATGGCATATAAATTGATAGTACGTGATAAAAATAGCCTATAATTACTAAATGAAATGGCAAGGATATTTTTGTATAATAGTCTAAGATAATAATACATAGAGGTACATAATGAGTCATATTAATTTAGAGAACAGCATTGATTATCGTAACTTGGGGTCTGATTTTAAGGGCATGACTAATGAACAAATCATGCAAGCCTTAGATCAGCGCCGTGGAGATATGATAACGGTGTTGCAAAATCTGACGCATGATTTTAATAAGGCGACTGCTGTTCGTAATCATAATGCTTTTTCGGGACGTGAAATTGTTTTTTTAAACCCTGATAATCCAATGGATAAAGAAAATAGTGAAGGTGCTAAGAAATGGAATAAAAAAGGGGCAGTTGGCGCACAACATTATGAACATATTAGTCATCATCGGATAATGGATTATCAGAAGTTGTTTCATAAATGGCATCAAGAAGATTATGTCATTTACGCAGTAGATAATACACCAGGTTATGAACTACATAATGTGTTTGAAACGACATTTCCTAAAAAGAGTGTCTTTCTGTTTGGCGAAGAACAAATTGGGCTAGCAGACGAATTAATTAAGGCAGCTGACAAAATGATTTATATTCCTCAAACAGGGTCAGTACGTTCATTAAATGTTTCTGTTGCCCATGGTATTGTTGCAGCATTATATACGGCACAACATCCAGTACCAATTGATTGATCGTTAAATATTTAGGCATTTAAAATTTAACCTAAAAAAGAAGCCGAGTACTACATTAAGAGATATTTTGAAAGTTAAAATAAATATTTAGCTTTCGAAATATTTCTTATTAGTGACTGGCTTCTTTTTTCGTGCACTCAGTATAATTAAGATTGAATAGGGGTGCAATTTTAAAATAATATTGTCGATAGTGGTATTATAAGTTAATTTCAAATTCTAAATTATTATACTGATCACGTTCACGGATTTGACGATAACCAAATTCTTGATCGTTTCGATCTAATAAATCAGTATGCCAAGTTATTTTTTGGCTGAAATTAGCAAACATTTCTTCCTTAAGTTTATTCATTAATAAAAGAAAAGCTTGTCCTTCATCAGCGGTCATAGCTGCATATAATCGTTCATCATTACCATATTTTTTAGATATGCGTTTTAATTTAATGTTCATTACTTGTCTTGTATAAGCTGGGTTTCTGTTTAGACGAACACTAACATTAATGTGATTATAGTGGAAATCACGGCTATATTGGAGTAGCATTGCTAAAAATTGGTTGGCATCTATTTTATTGTTTTTATTTGACATTACCTATATCCTTAATGTATATATTATCTTTTAAATTAGTATAACACGTAATAAAAATTATTATTATAAACAAAGTTGTTAAAAACACTTGCATTATGTTGCATAAGGGGTTATTATATAAAAGTTGTCTTTTGCAAGACGTACAATTATTAATAATCGATTCATTTAAGTTATATGTTTATGCAATGAATTTGCATTAGACAATATGTGATTTCGAAGAAACATTTAAAAAAGATGTTGACAAATTCGTATGAGTTCTGTATTATTAATTAAGTTGTCAGCGAGACAACAACGTTGATCATTGAAAACTGAATATCGTTTCGATAGAACAAATGTGTAGGGTCTTCAAGCATTAAGCTTGAAACAAAAACATTTGCGAAGTCAATTCGCTAATAA
>NZ_BLKA01000019.1:0-1730 GCF_010306265.1 Weissella sagaensis
TTCCGATTTTCCTTAGAAAGGAGGTGATCCAGCCGCAGGTTCTCCTACGGCTACCTTGTTACGACTTCACCCTAATCATCTGTCCCACCTTAGACGGCTGGCTCCTAAAAGGTTACCCCACCGGCTTTGGGTGTTACAAACTCTCATGGTGTGACGGGCGGTGTGTACAAGACCCGGGAACGTATTCACCGCGGCGTTCTGATCCGCGATTACTAGCGATTCCGACTTCATGTAGGCGAGTTGCAGCCTACAATCCGAACTGAGACATACTTTAAGAGATTAGCGTACCCTCGCGGGTTAGCGACTCGTTGTATATGCCATTGTAGCACGTGTGTAGCCCAGGTCATAAGGGGCATGATGATTTGACGTCATCCCCACCTTCCTCCGGTTTATCACCGGCAGTCTCACTAGAGTGCCCAACTGAATGCTGGCAACTAATAATAAGGGTTGCGCTCGTTGCGGGACTTAACCCAACATCTCACGACACGAGCTGACGACAACCATGCACCACCTGTCACCTTGTCCCCGAAGGGAACGCGCTATTTCTAGCGTTGTCAAGGGATGTCAAGACCTGGTAAGGTTCTTCGCGTTGCTTCGAATTAAACCACATGCTCCACCGCTTGTGCGGGTCCCCGTCAATTCCTTTGAGTTTCAACCTTGCGGTCGTACTCCCCAGGCGGAGTGCTTAATGCGTTAGCTGCGACACTCAAGGGCGGAAACCCTCGAACATCTAGCACTCATCGTTTACGGTGTGGACTACCAGGGTATCTAATCCTGTTTGCTACCCACACTTTCGAGCCTCAACGTCAGTTACAGTCCAGAAAGCCGCCTTCGCCACTGGTGTTCTTCCATATATCTACGCATTTCACCGCTACACATGGAGTTCCACTTTCCTCTACTGCACTCAAGTCATCCAGTTTCCAAAGCAATTCCTCAGTTGAGCTGAGGGCTTTCACTTCAGACTTAAATAACCGTCTGCGCTCGCTTTACGCCCAATAAATCCGGATAACGCTTGGAACATACGTATTACCGCGGCTGCTGGCACGTATTTAGCCGTTCCTTTCTGGTAAGATACCGTCACACACTGAACAGTTACTCTCAGTGCCGTTCTTCTCTTATAACAGTGTTTTACGAGCCGAAACCCTTCATCACACACGCGGCGTTGCTCCATCAGGCTTGCGCCCATTGTGGAAGATTCCCTACTGCTGCCTCCCGTAGGAGTATGGGCCGTGTCTCAGTCCCATTGTGGCCGATCAGTCTCTCAACTCGGCTATGCATCATTGCCTTGGTAAGCCATTACCTTACCAACTAGCTAATGCACCGCGGGTCCATCTCTTAGTGATAGCAGAACCATCTTTCAACCAACAACCATGCGGTTGTTGGTATTATACGGTATTAGCACTTGTTTCCAAATGTTATCCCCTGCTAAGAGGTAGGTTACCCACGTGTTACTCACCCGTTCGCCACTCTTTGAAATCAAAAAATCAAATCAGAGCAAGCTCAAAGCGTTCGACTTGCATGTATTAGGCACGCCGCCAGCGTTCATCCTGAGCCAGGATCAAACTCTCATTTTAAAAGCTTGAGTATAACTCATTAATTTGTTTTGTTTAACAGAAGTTAAACGAATTTACTAGCGAATTGACTTCGCAAATGTTTTTGTTTCAAGCATAATGCTTGAAGACCCTACACATTTGTTCTATCGAAACGATATTCAGTTTTCAATGACCTAC
>NZ_BLKA01000020.1:0-1730 GCF_010306265.1 Weissella sagaensis
ACTGGGGCAACTGGCAATACAGGAGCTACAGGTGATACTGGAGCAACTGACAAGGATGGTAACACTGGTACTCCTGCTACTGAAAACGTTGAAAAAACTGACACAGGTAACACCGGAGCTACCGGCGATACTGGAGTAACTGGTAATACTGGGGCAACTGGCAATACAGGAGCTACAGGTGATACTGGAGCAACTGACAAGGATGGTAACACTGGTACTCCTGCTACTGAAAACGTTGAAAAAACTGACACAGGTAACACCGGAGCTACCGGTGATACTGGAGCTACCGGCGATACTGGAGTAACTGGCGATACAGGAGCTACAGGTGATACTGGAGCAACTGACAAGGATGGTAACACTGGTACTCCTGCTACTGAAAACGTTGAAAAAACTGACACAGGTAACACCGGAGCTACCGCACAGGTAACACCGGAGCTACCGGCGATACTGGAGCCACAGGTGATACTGGAGCTACCGGCGATACTGGAGTAACTGGCGATACAGGAGCTACAGGTGATACTGGAGCAACTGACAAGGATGGTAACACTGGTACTCCTGCTACTGAAAACGTTGAAAAAACTGACACAGGTAACACCGGAGCTACCGTACTGGAGCAACTGGAAATCTGACCAAAAATAACAGTTCTACAGACACAGAGATAAGAAAACTTCCGAAAACAGGGACAGAAAACAATAACACTAGTTTGATTAGTGTTGTCATATCTGTATTATTAGCCGGAATAACTTCTTTGATTATTAATAATCGTCGTAAAAAATAAAAAGAACCAGCTAAGTGTGATTAGTCAATACTTGGCTGGCTTTTTAGTATATGAAAAAGGAAAAGCTGCAATGCAAAAATTAGTTTCTATCATTATACCGTATAAAAATGAAGAGGAATCACAGCTGGCTGTTGTACTGTCATCAATTAATAACCAGATAGGTGTTGAGTTTAATCAAATTTAAGTAATCATTGTGGGTGATGGGGGTTATCAATTGCAAGACATATCAATATTTGATATTTTTCAAAACATAAATATTAAATATTACTATAATAAACAATCTAACGGACCCGGATTTTCTAGACAATTTGGTATGGGCCAAGCGATTGGTCAATATTATATGTTTATAGATGCTGATGATCAACTGCATTTCACAGGTGCTCTATTGGAATTTTTCAATGTAATTAAAGACTCAGGTAATCATGAAATGATTATTGCCAGATAAATGGTTTAACGCAAAATACATTCAAAAAATAGGTTTACGTTGGTTAAATAATTTAAAAATATACGAAGATACTTATTTTGTTGGACTTGCTTGTGAACTCAGTACAGACATATACTATAAAAATTCAGTAGTTTATATTTGGCTATGTAATGTGAACTCAATTGTTAGAAATCCCAAAACCAGTTTTTATCAACAGTTGCATACTTGGGTTTATATGAATAGAAGCTATTTTCAGTTTTTAAGAGCTAAAGGCAGTAGCCTTCTATCAACAGATTTTAAAAAATATCTAGTAGAACTTTACTTTAAAGAAAATAATTACAATCCTATAAATGTAAAAGAATACGACGCTCAAAATAAAATGCTCCTATCCTAGTATTTGGTACATAAATTTCTGAACAGTTGTGCCATAATTAATAAAACAAGATAGGAGCATTCCAATGAAACGATATCAAGATGATTTTAAAGCCAGCATTGTGAAGATGCATCGTGAAGAGAAAAGATCTATTC